>DDEJ01000053.1:66477-66913 GCA_002336405.1 Rhodobacteraceae bacterium UBA1957 | reverse complement strand
ATTGATCTGTCAGATACGGCATGGCTGCTGCACGCACCACCCATTTTCTATCGGCCTTCAGCGACTTTTTAATCGCACTTTCAACAACAGGCCCAATTACAAAAGTCATGACAGCTGCCGTACAGTCACAAAAATTGCTAAGTTTTAGGCAGATAGATCACTTTTGGACAGATAAATTTATTCAAATAATTGAAATTTTTGCAGTCTTTCTGGTGATCCTTGAGCAAACGCCTGACTCCGAATTAAGCCGCTCAACCCAACAGCATTTGTTGCAAATTATTGCCCATAATTGGATTTTTTGGGCCCGCGTCGCAAAGGAGACTGATGATAATCTAGAATGGATTTCTGATACGAGGCAAACCACACCTCTTGGACTAGACTTGCCTCCGAACAGGGGCGCAATTTGGTTGACAGTGTTAGCTGATTTCGAGGCCCT
>DDEJ01000053.1:56231-66379 GCA_002336405.1 Rhodobacteraceae bacterium UBA1957 | reverse complement strand
TAGGGTTTTTCAAGGGTCTGCGATAATGCCCTATGCACAAAAGGGAACAGTTTTTTTCAGCGACCGCTTAAAACGCTTTAACAGAACCTTCCGTCGAAACCCATTCAGTATGATGCTGTATTTGCAATAATCTCTAAAACAGCCTTTGCCCGAAGGGTATTTTGCGACTCTCGTAAATCTTAAAACTGAACCGCCCGTTTAAGCCCGACGGTTTGGTTGGAGTTATTTAATTTGACCCGGAAATCCGCCACAGTGTCAGGCATGAACCTGCTTGGGGATACTCGCTACAGGCAACAATGCCAACCCCAGTTTTTATTTTGTGATCACAGCTTAAAATTGCGTGATCACAAAATCATATAAANNCAGGATCCCGGTCCCCTTGATACGGTTAGGGTTTTTCAAGGGTCTGCGATCATGCCTTGTGCACAAAAGGGAACCGTTTTCTCAGCGACTGCTTAAAACGTTTTAATTGGACATTCCGTCGAAACCCATCCAGCCTGAGGCTGTATTTGCAATGGTTTCTAAGGCCATGTTTGCCCGAAGAATGTTTTTGGCACTCGCACGTATCCTAAAAATTGGGAGCCCGTTTTAAACGACAGGTTCCGTGGAAATTGTTAAAATAGACAGATAAATTTGCCACTTGAACGGATCCAAGCCTGCTTGAGTGCCATCGTCAAAGACAAAAATGCCAAACCCATATTTTTATTTTGTGATCACAGCTTAAAATTGCGTGATCACAAAATCATATAAAATGGCGATTTTTAGAAAATCTTATAAAAAATCGTTTAATCACTGCGCATTGTTATGCTTAGACACTGACAACCATTCAGAGTTAGGATAATTTCCATGAACATCCACGAATATCAAGCCAAGAAGCTTTTACAAAGCTATGGCGCCCCTGTTTCGGATGGGCGTATCGTTCTCAAATCAGAAGATGCCAAAACAGCTGCTGGCGAATTAGATGGGCCCCTGTGGGTTGTCAAAGCACAGATTCACGCGGGTGGACGCGGAAAGGGCACTTTTAAAGAGCCTAAGGCGGGTGAAAAAGGCGGTGTTCGGATGGCGCGCTCTGTCACAGAGGCCGCCGAAGAAGCAAAAAAAATGCTTGGGCACACGCTGGTAACGCATCAAACTGGCCCCAACGGCAAGCAGGTAAACCGCGTTTATATTGAAGATGGCTCAGGGATTGAAACCGAATTATATCTGGCGCTGTTGGTTGACCGCCAGACATCACGCGTCTCGTTTGTCTGCTCAACCGAAGGCGGGATGGACATCGAGCAGGTCGCAGCAGACACTCCCGAAAAGATCCTGTCGTTCTCTATTGACCCCGCCACCGGATACCAAGGATTTCACGGTCGCCGGATTGCGTTTATGCTGGGGCTCAAAGGCAAGCAAATTAAACAGTGCGTCGCCTTGATGGCCACGCTGCATAAAATGTTCATCGAAAAAGACATGGAAATGCTTGAAATTAATCCGCTGATCGTTACCGATGGCGGAGATCTGAAATGTCTCGACGCCAAGATGAGCTTTGATGGTAATGCAACCTATCGGCACCCTGATATTGCCGAGTTGCGCGACGAAACCGAGGAGGATGCCAAAGAACTGGCCGCCTCCAAGCACGACCTGAACTATATCGCATTAGATGGCGAAATTGGCTGTATGGTCAATGGTGCCGGTCTTGCAATGGCGACGATGGATATCATCAAACTCAAAGGGGCCGAGCCTGCGAACTTTCTTGATGTGGGCGGCGGTGCGACAAAGGAAAAAGTCACCGAAGCTTTCAAAATCATCACCTCTGACCCGAATGTGAAAGGCATCTTGGTCAATATTTTTGGCGGTATCATGCGCTGTGACGTGATCGCCGAAGGCGTAATCGCCGCAGTCACCGAAGTCGGCCTGAAAGTGCCGCTGGTGGTGCGCCTCGAAGGCACGAACGTCGACCGTGGCAAAGAGATTATAAATACCTCTGGCCTAAATGTCATTGCAGCCGAAAACCTAAGCGATGCCGCAGAAAAAATCGTTAAAGCGGTGAAAGGATAAATCATGGCAGTCCTCGTCAACGAAAATACCAAAGTCATCTGTCAGGGGTTTACCGGCAGTCAAGGCACGTTTCATTCCGAACAGGCAATTGCCTATGGCACCCAAATGGTCGGCGGTGTCACCCCCGGCAAAGGTGGCCAGAGCCATCTGGATCTTCCGGTTTTCAATTCCGTGCATGAAGCCAAGGATCGCACCGGAGCCAATGCCTCGGTGATCTATGTCCCGCCACCTTTTGCTGCCGATAGTATCCTTGAGGCAATCGACGCCAAAATGGAGCTGATTGTCTGCATCACTGAAGGCATTCCGGTACTGGACATGATGCGGGTGCAACGCGCCCTTGACGGCGCCTCAAGCCGCCTGATCGGTCCAAACTGCCCCGGAGTGATTACGCCCGGCGCGTGTAAAATAGGGATCATGCCCGGCCACATCCACAAACGCGGTTCTTGCGGGGTTGTCTCGCGCTCGGGCACGCTCACTTATGAAGCAGTCAAACAGACCACTGACTTGGGCCTTGGCCAATCCTCGGCAGTGGGCATTGGTGGCGATCCGATTAAGGGTACTGAACACATAGATGTGCTTGAAATGTTTCTTGCAGATCCAGAGACCCAATCCATCATCATGATTGGTGAAATCGGCGGCTCAGCCGAAGAAGAAGCTGCAGCCTTTTTGGCCGATGAAAAGAAAAAGGGCCGCTGGAAACCCACCGCAGGGTTCATCGCAGGTCGCACAGCGCCTCCAGGGCGCCGCATGGGCCATGCCGGCGCCATAGTTGCCGGCGGCAAAGGCGGAGCCGAGGATAAGATCGAGGCGATGCGCTCGGCTGGGATTATTGTGGCCGACAGCCCTGCCGAACTGGGCGAAGCGGTTATGGCAGCCATCGGCTAACACTATACGCCGTGGGCATCCCAGCCCGCGGCTTGTCAACCAATTAAGCGTTTCTGGAGAGAGATATGACCGACCAATCCGCCAATGACCTGTTCCACGCCTCAAGCTTTATGCAGGGCCATAACGCGGAATATCTTGAACAGCTCTATGCCCGATACGCCAATGACCCAAATGCAGTAGATGCGGCTTGGCAAGAATTTTTCCGCCAGATGGGCGATGCCGACCTTGATGTGAAAAAAGAGGCTGCAGGCCCCAGTTGGGCACGTGCCGACTGGCCGCCCATCCCCAGTGATGAGTTGACCTGCGCGCTTGACGGTCAATGGCCAGCCCCACCGCCCGCAGAAAGCAAACAGGTGGGCATTAAAATAGTGGCGAAAGCCGAAGAGCAGGGTATAGAAGTCACCAACGGTGCAATCCAGCGCGCCGTGCTTGACAGCATCCGGGCCCTGATGATCATTCGGGCGCACCGTATTCGCGGCCATCTAGCCGCAGATCTTGACCCGCTGGGACTGCGCGAAGAAACCGCCCGCCCAGAGTTAGATCCAAAGACCTATGGTTTTACTGATGCAGATCTGGACCGGCCGATATTCATCGATAACGTATTGGGGCTGGAAATCGCCTCAATGCGGCAGATTGTGGAAATTCTCAAACGCACCTATTGTGGTACATTCGCACTGCAATACATGCACATTTCCGATCCTGAACAATCAAGCTGGCTAAAAGAGCGGATCGAAGGCTATGGCAAGGAAATCCAGTTCACCCGCGAGGGCCGCAAAGCGATCCTGAACAAAATGGTCGAAGCCGAGGGCTTTGAGAAGTTCTTGCACGTCAAATACATGGGCACCAAACGCTTTGGTTTGGATGGTGGCGAGAGCTTGATCCCTGCGATGGAGCAGATCATCAAGCGCGGTGGTGCCCTGGGTGTGCGCGATATCGTCATCGGCATGCCCCACCGCGGGCGGCTCAGTGTTTTGGCCAATGTGATGGGCAAACCCTATCCGGCCATTTTCAACGAATTTCAGGGCGGCAGTTTCAAGCCTGACGATGTGGACGGCTCGGGCGATGTGAAATACCACCTCGGGGCCTCGTCGGACCGTGAATTCGATGGCAATACCGTGCATTTGTCGCTGACCGCAAACCCAAGCCACCTCGAAGCGGTTAATCCGGTGGTACTGGGCAAGGTCCGGGCCAAACAAGAACAGTTAGGCGATAAAGACCGCTCTCAGGTTTTACCGATTTTGCTGCACGGCGATGCCGCATTTGCCGGGCAGGGTGTGGTCGCGGAATGTTTTGGTCTGTCAGGACTGGTTGGCCATAAAACTGGTGGCACCATGCATATTGTGGTTAACAACCAGATTGGTTTTACCACAGCACCACATTTCAGCCGCTCCAGCCCCTATCCCACTGACATCGCCCTGATGGTTGAAGCGCCGATTTTTCACGTCAATGGGGATGACCCTGAGGCGGTAGTCCACGCCGCCAAAGTGGCCACGGAATTCCGTCAGAAATTCCACCGAGATGTGGTGCTTGATATTATCTGTTACCGGCGCTTTGGCCATAACGAAGGCGATGAGCCGATGTTCACCAATCCGCTGATGTACACCAAAATCAAACGCCATAAAACCACGCTCAGCCTCTATACCGAACGTCTGGTCAAAGACGGTCTGATCCCCGAGGGCGAGATCGAAGATCTTAAAGCGATGTTTCAGGCCAGAATGAGCGAAGAATTTGAGGCCGGAAAAGACTATAAGCCCAACAAGGCGGACTGGTTGGATGGCCGTTGGTCACATCTCGATCGCCGCAAAGAAGACTATCAACGCGGCCAAACCGCAATCGCCACCGAAACGTTTGATCAAATTGGCAGCGCGCTGACCACGGCCCCAAGCGGGTATGTCTTGCACAAAACCGTGTCCCGCTTGTTGGCCAATAAAAAGACCATGTTTGATAACGCCAGCGGCATTGATTGGTCCACCGCAGAGGCCCTTGCCTTTGGGTCATTGTTGACCGAGGGTTATAAGGTAAGGCTGTCCGGTCAGGACAGCACCCGCGGCACATTCAGCCAACGCCATTCAGGGTTGATCGATCAAAACACAGAAGAACGCTATTATCCGCTGAACCACATCCGCGAGGGTCAGGCGCAATATGAAGTCATCGATTCTATGCTGTCAGAATATGCGGTTTTAGGCTTTGAGTACGGCTTTTCACTGGCCGAACCCAATGCGCTGACCCTGTGGGAAGCGCAGTTCGGCGATTTTGCCAACGGCGCGCAGATCATGTTCGATCAGTTCATCAGTTCTGGCGAAAGCAAATGGTTGCGCATGTCGGGGCTTGTTGTCTTACTGCCGCACGGGTTTGAGGGCCAAGGCCCCGAACACAGCTCGGCCCGGTTGGAGCGTTTTTTACAGATGTGCGGCCAGGACAACTGGATCATCGCCAATTGTTCGACGCCTGCGAACTATTTTCATATCCTGCGTCGGCAGCTGCACCGCAGCTATCGCAAACCACTGATACTGATGACACCAAAATCGCTGTTACGCAACAAAATGGCGGTCTCGAAAACAGAGGAATTCACCACCGGGTCCAGTTTCCACCGCGTCCTATGGGATGATGCACATCAAGGAAATTCCGACACTGAATTGGTCGCTGACGACAAGATCAAGCGCGTCGTGATGTGTTCGGGCAAAGTGTATTATGACCTGCTGCAAGAACGCGACAAACGTGGCATCACCGATGTATATTTGCTGCGATTCGAACAGTTCTATCCGTTTCCCGCACTGTCGGCCGTCAAAGAGCTTACGCGGTTTACGCAGGCCGAAATGGTCTGGTGTCAGGAAGAGCCCAAAAACCAAGGCAGCTGGAATTTTATGGAACCTAATTTGGAATGGGTTCTAGGCCGCATCAAAGCCACCCATGGCCGGCCAGTCTTTGCGGGCCGCTCCGCCAGCGCCTCGCCAGCCACCGGATTGGCCTCACAGCACAAAACACAACAAGAAGCCTTGATTAATCAAGCACTGACCATTGAAGGGAACTAATCCATGATCATCGAAATACGTGTTCCAACTCTGGGCGAATCTGTCACCGAGGCCACTGTGGCAACTTGGTTCAAAAAACCCGGTGATCTTGTGGCGGCCGACGAAATGCTGTGCGAATTGGAAACCGATAAAGTCACCGTAGAAGTGCCCAGCCCCATGGCAGGCACGCTGCAAGACATCATAGCCCAAGAAGGCGACACTGTCGGGGTCGACGCACTTTTGGCTAATATAAGCGAAGGAGACGCCACTGCGAGCCCTGCAGCGACGGCGTCAACGTCTTCGTCACATGATCCGGCGCCGGCGCCAGCGCCTGCGGGCACTAGCAGCACAGACATCGAAGATGCGCCTTCCGCTAAGAAAGCTATGGCAGAAGCTAATCTCAACCGCGACGCCGTCACCGGAACCGGGCGGGGCGGTCGGGTCATGAAAGACGATGTGGCCCGCGCTGTTGCCGCGCCCGCAAACACCTTCGCACCACTAGCGCCCGTCGCTACAGCCCCACCCCGGGCGCCGGTATCAGTGGATGACGCGGCGCGTGAAGAGCGGGTGAAAATGACCCGCTTGCGCCAAACCATCGCCCGCCGCCTGAAAGATAGCCAGAACAATGCGGCCATGCTCACCACTTACAACGAGGTCGACATGACCGAAGTGATGGCGCTGCGCACTGAATACAAAGAGCTATTCTTGAAAAAACATGGCGTTAAATTGGGCTTTATGTCATTTTTTGCCAAGGCCTGCGTGCATGCTCTGAGCGAAGTCCCCGAAGTCAACGCCGAGATCGACGGTACCGACATTGTCTATAAAAACTTTGTTCACATGGGCATCGCGGCCGGTACACCAACCGGTCTTGTGGTGCCGGTGATCCGCGACACCGACAGCCTGTCGTTTGCACAGATCGAAAAAGCCATCGCTGAAAAGGGCGCGCGGGCCCGTGATGGAAAACTCAGCATGGCTGAAATGCAGGGGGGGACCTTTACCATTTCAAACGGCGGGGTCTATGGGTCGCTGATGTCGTCCCCAATCCTTAATCCGCCACAATCGGGCATTCTGGGCATGCATAAGATTCAAGACCGCCCTATGGCCATCAACGGCCAAGTTGTGATCCGCCCGATGATGTATCTCGCATTGAGCTATGATCACCGCATTGTTGACGGTAAGGGCGCCGTGACCTTTCTAGTTCGGGTCAAGGAAGCGCTGGAGGATCCCCGCCGCATGCTGATGGATTTATAATGTGGCAAGCAGAGCTCATTGGCCCCCACCTTGGTAATGCCACATTACCGGGGGCCTGCATGAGGCGCTGCCCCACCATCCAAACTGATTATATTCAAACTTTCAAAGACCCTTGCCTATGAAGCACACAAATCATCGGCCGTAATTTGCGATTTAAGATCAACCTAAGGCCCCATACCTTTTAAACACATGTCACGATCCGAACCTCAGGAGACCCCAATGGCACAGTATGACGTTATTATTATCGGCTCAGGCCCCGGCGGCTATGTTGCAGCCATCCGCTGCGCCCAATTGGGGTTGAAAACTGCCTGTGTTGAGGGCCGCGAAACCTTGGGCGGCACCTGCCTGAACGTTGGATGCATCCCCTCAAAAGCGCTGTTGCATGCGTCCCATCAACTGCATGAGGCGGAACACAACTTTGCCAAAATGGGACTGATGGGCAAAACGCCAACGGTCGATTGGTCCCAGATGATGGCCTATAAGGACGAGGTGATCAACGGCAACACCAAGGGCGTCGAATTTCTATTTAAGAAAAACAAAATTGATTGGCTGAAAGGCTGGGGGTCCGTTCCCGAGGCCGGCAAGGTCAAGGTCGGCGACACCCTTTATGAGACCAAAAATATCATCATCGCCTCGGGCTCAGAGCCATCCACACTGCCTGGCATCGACGTGGATGAGCAGGTTATCGTGACCTCAACCGGCGCGCTGACACTGGATAAAATTCCGCGCAAAATGGTGGTGATCGGGGCGGGTGTGATCGGTCTTGAACTGGGCAGTGTCTATGCCCGGCTCGGCACCGACGTCACCGTGGTAGAATTTCTCGACGCGATCACCCCAGGGATGGACGCCGAGGTGCAGAAAACTTTTCAGAAAATTTTGAAAAAACAGGGTATGAGCTTTATCATGGGCGCTGCGGTGCAGGATGTTGAACGGCTAAAGACCAAAACCAAAGTCAGTTATAAACTGCGCAAAGACGACAGCGAACACCAACTGGATACTGATGTCGTTCTGGTCGCCACAGGGCGCAAACCCTTTACCGACGGGCTGGGATTGACCGCACTGGGTGTCGAGATGAGCGACCGCGGCCAAATCAAAACAAACGACCATTGGCAGACCAACATCCCCGGCATCTATGCCATCGGCGATGCGATCGACGGCCCGATGTTGGCACATAAAGCCGAGGATGAGGGCATGGCCACCGCCGAAGTGATCGCCGGCAAACACGGGCATGTGAATTATGGAGTAATCCCAGGCGTGATTTACACCCACCCCGAAGTGGCCAATGTCGGCATGACCGAGGACGCGCTGAAAGACAGCGGCCGCGCCTATAAGGTTGGTAAGTTTTCGTTTATGGGCAATGGTCGCGCAAAGGCCAATTTTGCCGCTGACGGGTTTGTAAAAATCTTGGCCGATAAAACCACTGACCGCATCTTGGGCGCTCATATCATTGGCCCCAGTGCCGGTGATTTGATCCATGAAATTTGTGTTGCAATGGAATTTGGGGCCTCGGCGCAGGATCTGGCGATGACCTGCCACGCCCACCCGACCTATTCAGAGGCAGTGCGCGAGGCGGCGCTGGCCTGTGGTGACGGACCCATCCACATGTAGCTGGTAGGCGCGAATGTAATCGCGCCTACCAAAGTCCGTCTGGTTCAAGGCTTTGAAATTTTTTGTCAAAGTCTGCCCCCCCCTCTTTACCATTGGTCATTTCAGCCAAAATATCGCCCATGCTTGGCACCGCGTCACGATCGTTGCGCTGCCACAGACCGGCGCGCAGCGGTGCGCGGGCGCATTGTGCATAGATCTCTTGCAGTGTGATCACGATCACGGTTGCGGGCAATTTCCCTCGGCGCTCAAACCGCGTCCGCAGATCGGTGTCGGCGCTTAACACCGCACGACCGTTCACCCGCACGATTGTGGTTGACCCCGGCACCATGAACATCAGCGACACCCGGCCGTCACTGATGATATTGCGCAGGCTATCGAGCCGGTTATTGCCACGCCAGTCGGGCATTGCCAAGGTTTGAGGATCCAGCTCTTGCACAACCGGCCCATCTTCGCCCCGCGGGCTGCCATCGGTACCATCGGGGCCAACACTGGTCAGCACACAGAACCGCGAGGCCATGATCCAGCGCCGGTACAGAGGCGTCAGCCGTGGTGAAACCTTGCGGATCGCGGCATCGCTTGGCTGGCCATAAAGCGCCTCTAGTTCGCTGATTGAAGAAATATTTTGCATCGTGGTCCCCTGACAGTTTGCGGGTTTTGGTGAGCGGTTAAGACATCTTACCAAACTTTAGCCATGCGTGCGGCGTTGTCCAATCGGTAATATCCAACCGGCCATGGACAGCATCGCAAGACGGTGGGGGCGCGTACCATGACTTTATGGTTAATCACCCCTGTCAGGAGACCGAAATTTCCTTGGTGGTTTTTACCGGCAACTGCGTCTCAGGGTCTTAGATTTTACCCACAAGGATATTGTGGTGGGCGGTAATCTGATCATGGCGCAGCGCACCGTCATCACTGGTGCCGTGACCATCGGCGACCAATGTGACAACATAGCCCAAGTCTACGGCACGCCGCACGGTGATATCGACGCAATACTGGCTCATGTAGCCTGTCACAATCAGATGCGTCACACCACGCGTTCTAAGCTGGGCTGTAAGATCAGTCTGGTAAGAGGCATCACTGTGGGATTTGTTAATCACAATAACGCCCCCTAGTGGGGCCACTTTGCGGCGAATTTTCCAATCTTGCGACCCTTGCGCCAGACGGTGACCGGACGCGCCGTCATGTTGAACAGCAAAAACTAGCGTCCCGGCGGCACGGGCTTGACGCTACAGTATGGCAAGGCGGTCTACCGTATTTTGAAGCGCCTGATCTATGATCGGCTGACGATCCACAGTCGCAGTGGCGTCCACGATGGATTCTCAACATCTATAACAAGCAATCCATAAGCCATAA
>DDEJ01000053.1:28010-55908 GCA_002336405.1 Rhodobacteraceae bacterium UBA1957 | reverse complement strand
CCATAAGCCATAATCTACCTTTAGACGATTTTCTCTACCAGATAAAGCGCGTCATATCGTGGCCACGCACATATGGCTCAGGTCAATCGAAGTCAGGAAAATCTGTCTCTGGAATATCCAGCTTTGGCAATTCTCAACCCGCCCAATCCATATCCGGCAAACCTATTTCTAGGGTCCTGTCTCAGGCCGTTCCACATCAAAGCCAGCTTCGGCCATCAATCTATTAGACTGCGTCTCAACCACGTCCTCAAGCTGCTTTAAAAAAGCATTTTTGTCCAAGCCCGGCACGATTGGGGGCAAAAACTCTATCACCGCCAGCCCCGGCTTGCGCAGCACAGTCAAACGGGGCCAAAACACACCAACATTAGTCGCCACCGGCACGCAGGTCTGAGCGGTCGCTGTATAAAGCACCGCAATGCCGACCTTGAAAGGCGCATGTGCCCCCGGTTTAACACGCGTGCCCTGCGGATAGATAACCAACTGTCCACGCACAACGTCACTGGCAGTAACCGCCGCCACCATATTGCGAATCGCCTCGCCCCGACGACCGCGGTTGACCGAAATACAGCCAAGCCAACGCGCATACAATCCGACGAAAGGCACGTATTTAAGTACAGATTTGTAAATAAATTTTGGCTGCTTCAACACGCTGACCAAGATAATCACATCAAAGAAACTTTGATGTTTTGACGCCACAAGAACCTCGCCACTGGGCACATCGCCACGAATTTCAGATTTTAATCCAACCATCCAATCCGCAGTCCAGCGCACCCAGCGACAATAGACCATGGCCGCCATCCGCGCACCACGGCGATCAAAAGCCGCCCAAGGCGCGAAGGCCACTGCAACCAACGCCAGCGCCAGATACATCTGCGTACAAAACAACAGGGATCGAATCCATTGCACCGCCACGCCTATCATGAGAACGCCCGCAAAGCGCGCGACGCGGCAGCACGGGTCGAGACAAAGGCGACAGCCGCCGCCACAAACGGCACCATGGCTGGCAAGATCCAATGGAACCCTTGGAACCCCAAACCGGTCAGGAAACTGTTTTCCTGTCCGGATGAGGGTGAAAACACCAAAGCCAGCACCGCCACCGCTGTCCCAATGCACGCTCCGAATAAGGCCCGGCTGGTAAAGCGGCGCACAAAGGCCCCTGTTATGTACATATCGGTTGCCCCAATGAGCCGGAGAACTGCGATCACTTGCGTATTGGCCGCCAGTGTCGCATTGGCCGCCAGCGTTATCATCGCCGCCATCAACCCGCCAATCAGCCCGATAGACAGCCAAGCCAGCAAGCGCAAGCGCGCCGCCGCCCGTACGAGAGGCCGCCGCCACCGGGTGTGATCATCCACAACCGCCCCCGCGACCTCGGCCAAAAGGCGCAGCCGCAGACCGGCAACATCATAGCCCTCCGGAGCCTCGATCACCTCGATCAATTGCGGAACCGGCAACGTATCGACCGGAACATCAGGCCCCAGCCATGGTTCTAACAGCGCCTGTTGTTCGGTCTTGGTCAACGCCCGCGCCGAAGCCACCCCCTTGGTGCTGCTCAGCACGCGCAGCGCCGCCTCAGTCTGAGATGCCAGTTGATCGGATGGTGCCGAGATCCGTACCGTGGAACTCTGCGCGAGCTCTTCGCCCCAACGGGTTGCCAGCCGCCCCGAAGCCAGTGATAATGCCAGCGCAAACACCGATAAAAATGCCATCGCAGCCGCGGTGAAAAGGGTCAACCGAGCGGTAAAACCGGTTGGGGGCACTATGCGGTCTGCCTGCCTATCGCCAGCTAAAATCTTTATGCTAGAAACAACACCCAGCATCACAAATCAGCCCCTGCCAGTTGCAATCGTCGGTTTGAGATTCGCAAAACCCGGGCCTGCACGAGGGCTTTGGCGGCCCGGATCAAACTCATATCGTGGGTCGCAACCATCACAGTTTTACCCATTCTGTTCAACTCGACAAGAAGATGCAGCAGACGTTGCGACATCTCCCAGTCAATATTTCCTGTCGGCTCATCGGCGAGAATCACATCGGGTGACATCACCACAGCCCGCGCCAATGCGGCACGCTGGCGCTCACCGCCGGACAATTCGGCAGGGAATGCGTTGGCCCGGGTGGTCAAACCAACCCACCCCAGCAGATCATTCAAATTGCTCAGATCCGCCAATTGCCCGTCACCCACCACATTAAGCGGCAAAGAAATATTATCATGCACATTCAGATGATCCACAAACTGGCAATCTTGATGCACCACACCGATTCGCCGCCGCGACATCGCAATACTATCCCGGCTCATCACCCTTAAATCTTCTGAAAATAACTGAATGCGACCTGCGGTTGGAACCAATGCACCATAGCAAAGTTTCAAAAATGTTGTTTTGCCCGCACCCGAAGGCCCAGTTAAAAAATGAAACGACCCCGGAGACAGTTTGAGCGAGATATCCGCAAGCAGTTCATTGCTGCCGAAACCATAACTATAGGCGACATTTTCCAACTCGATCACTGCGTTCACCGCTTCTGTTTTGCTTGTGTTACCCTGTTGTGCCTCAGCGCCGCGCAGGTTGCAATCGACACTGCTTTATTGACAGGGACTTTTGCAGCGGCATAAACCATCGTATAGAAGATAGGAACGTCATACCGATGGACTTTAGACAGGTGAAAAGATGCGGCTGATTTGTCCCAATTGCACTGCCGAATATGAAATTCCCGATGATGCAATTCCGGCCGTCGGCCGAGATCTGCAATGTTCCAGTTGCGGCGTGACGTGGTTTTCAAAACCACCAGAGGCCGACCCCGAGATTGGTGGTGATCTTAGCAAAGTGCTCGCCGCACTGCCACCGTCAGACGGGCCAGGGACCACCGAAACCTCAGATCCGCCTCCCGCCGCCGCTTTGAGCACAGATCTGCCACCTCTGGACACCGCAATCGCTGATGTCCTGCGGCAAGAGGCGGCAGCGGAAGTCCGGCTTCGATCACAGGATTCCGCTGGCGGATTGGAAAGCCAGCCAGACCTCGGGTTGGACTCTGCTGATAAAATTAATACCTCACAGCGACACGCCCGCGAATCGCAAGAGCGTATTGGGCGAATGCGCGGCCTGAGCGAGCAAGCCAACTCAGACGATCAAGCCCCGCCATCGCCTGCCGCAGGGAGTGATGATTTACCATCACCGTTACCAGACGTTGATACCTTGGGTTCAAGCCTGCGCGCATCAAGCAGCACCCTCACCCAAGAAAGTGACCCGGCACCAGCCTTTTACCATCAGGCTGGTTTCTCTGCCGGATTTCTCTCTATTCTCATTATCGCAACGCTGCTGACTGGGGTCTATGTTCAGGCAGGATATATCGGTGAGCTGGTTCCCGAGCTGACACCACCGCTTGATCAATACAAAGCCACCATAAACGAGGCACGCCTCTGGCTCGACCAACAGGCCGAACAGGCAGTTGTACTGTTCGAACAAACGGTGCAATGACGGCGAATAATTGACTGGACTGCGATTGCGCCGTTTTTGATTGCGCCAGGTGTGCCGTCACAAACTGCCGCTTCAGGCAAGATGGTTCAACCACCACAGGCTGACGCTGGTGGGGCCACCACGAGCTATTAAAAGTCGTGCTTTAGTTTTTTGTATCCCTCTACCACAGCTTTGATTTTCTAAGTCTATTTGTGACAGGCCGCGTTCAAAGCCAGGGCTGCGCCCTAAAAGCGGTCTAATAAACGCTCCAGATACTCGCGTTCAATATCCGACCGCGCGCCCTCGCCGCTGCGGCGACGGATTTCATCGAGAAGGTCACGGGCGCGGCGATAGACATCTTCGTCGTTCAGCATGCTATCACCCGTCTCGGACATACCGCTGCTACCGGGCTGTCGACCCAAAGGGTCTGACCCCTGCCCCGAAGCCTGCCCCGATTGCTGGCCGGGTTCGCCCTGACCGGGGTTTACATCATTGACCGCGTCACTCAGCGCTTTTACACCGTTGCGCAAAGCATCCAGTGCTTTTGACTGCTGATTAATCGCCTCGGCCAAATCGTTTGACCTCAGTGCCTCTTCAGCCCCCTCCATAGCCTCATCGGCGCGCTCCAGTGCCTCACGGGTACTCTGATCACCAGCACCTTGTCCGGGCGGTAAATCTTGGCGCTGGCGCTGCAACTCGCGCCGCAGGGCGCGCTGTCGTTCCGCCAGGGTCTGAGCGGCACCGTTGGGGTCAAATTGGGGTTGTTCACCCTGTCGCGAAGCGCCTGCACCCGGTTGCCCCGGTTCAGGTTCTGAAGGGTTTTGCGGGTCTGTCTGTTGCTGTAGGTCGCGAAACGCGTCATCACTTAACCCCTGTTGGTCACGCAACGTGTTGGACAGACCATCCAATGACTGCTGACCCTGAGATTGACGACCTTGGCCTTGGCCTTTCCCCTGCCCCTCAGTAACGCGCATATTTTCCATCATCTCACGCAATTGTTCCAGCGCTTGCTGGGCCTCGGCCATACGACCCTGTTCCATCAATTCCTGAACCCGGTCCATCATCCGTTGTAGATCGTTTTGATCAAGGCTAAGATTATCGTCCGAAGGCGACGCTTGTGGTGGGGCGTCTTGCGCTTGCTGGCGGCTTAACTGACGCATGTAGGCCTCAGAGGCCTCACGAAATTCTTGCATCAATTCTGCAATTTCCGCATCGCTGGCACCGTTTTTCATTGCCTCAGATAAACGGTCCTCAGCCCGGCGCAAACGCGCAAGCGCATCTGCCAAATCGCCCTCTTCGATCAATAGAGCCAATGCCCAAAGGCCTTGCGCAATGTCGTCGCGCTCTGCAGGCGAAAGCGCCCCGTCTTTATCCATAGGTAAGCGCTCTATGCGATGCAACAGCATGCGCAGCCGCAAATACGCCGCCTCAGAGCGAAACAAATCTTCTGGACGATGCGAGATTGCCCGCATGACCACCGCTACCCGCGCCGCATTTCGCGCAGACCATAATAAATCAAGGCGCAATTCAATGACCGCCGCAGCCAATGGGTCAAAAAACCGCCGTCCCGGCAACCGCATTTCAAAAGGTGGCGCCACGCCCTGTTGATCCATCAAGTCGGTGACCGTTGCCGTTATCAGAACCGGCAGGTTGGACCAAGGATGCTGAGAAAAGTCCTGAATAACCACGTCACTAAAATCGCGCCGGTCACCGGTGATTGGCACCGTTAGATCAAGGTCTATCTCTGGCCGTGGTTCGGGATCAACGCGCCGGCCAAAACGCCGGTCAAGCTTATCCCAGTCCAGCGTGATCACCGCGTGCCCACCGGTGACACCGTAATCATCCTGCGCATGATACGGCAGTGACATGACGCCAAGCGCTGTGACATCAGGGGCTTCGGTCAGGGCAATACTGGGCGGAGCATCGTCAGTCATCTGCACGGTCCAACTGCGCCCTCCCTCGCCGTTGATCACAATTTGACCCGAAGTAGCCACGCTGAACTCTTCCACCGACGAAGTTTCCTGCATTGCAGCCACGGCCGTGCCGGAAACTGTCTGCTGCAGCGAAAGCGCCCCCAATTCACCGTAAAAGCGCATTGTGACCAAGCTGTCGCGTGGCACCTGCAGAATATCGTTTTCCAGTTCATTGAGATAGAGCGCCGGCAGCCGCGTATAGGCAGGCGGTTCGACCCAACCCTCCCAGACCGGTCCACTGGCCAGCGCAAGCGCAGGCTCAGAGATCACATCCCGCACCGAACCAACACGCCAAACCGACCCAAACAAGAGGGCCATCATAAACGCCAGCAACGCACAATAGCGCAGTGCATAGGGATCACGGCTGGCCAACCCCAGATCACCCGCCACCGGGCGCGCCCGGTGCAGTGCGGTGATAGCCCGGCCAAGGTGTGCGCGCCAAAGCGCGGCAGAGGCGGTATCATCGCCACCGATCACCGGCCGGTCCAGCAGCGTCTGGATCGGGCCTCCGGGAAGGCTGTCGTCAAGGCGCATCTGGGCGGCATTCCGCGACGGCCAATGCCAGCGCCGGAAGGCAAAAATCCCAGAAGCGATTACCGCACCTGAGATGGCCAAAGCAACACAGGCAAAACCGGGCACACTGAGATGGTCTTGCAAACCCAGCATGGCCATAGACAGCGTCAAAAGAACAATCGAACCCACGGGCCAGAACGCCCGCACCGCCCGTTCGGCCAGCATCCCTAACTGCGTCAGCCTGATCGGCACGATCAGTCGCTTTAGGGCTTTATTACGTTCAGTGGGGTCCAACACAGCTCACATTTTTGGTTCACATTTCTGCAGCCGGACTGATCCGGCCATTACATCCATTTAGGAATGATATCGCGTTTGATGATTTCGTCAAATGTTGGTCGTGCCCGAATAACACAAAATTGATCACCGTTCACCATCACTTCGGGGATCAACGGGCGGGTATTATACTCACTGGCCATCACCGCGCCGTAAGCGCCCGAAGATCGGAACGCCACCAGATCGCCGGATTTCAGCGACGCCATCTGGCGTTGTTTGGCAAAAGTATCCCCCGATTCGCATACTGGACCCACGATGTCATAGGCAGCCCCCTCCATGCCGGGGGCCGGCTCGACCAGTGGGACAATATCATGATGCGCTTCGTACATTGCCGGACGGATGAGATCGTTCATCGCCGCATCTACAATTAAAAAATCGCGGTCCTCTCCAGATTTGACGTAAATTACCTCCGACACCAGAACACCGGCATTGCCAACGATTAGGCGACCCGGTTCAATTTCAATCTCACAGTCCAGATCGCCCAGGACCCGTTTCACCATCGCGCCATAATCGGCTGGCAGCGGAGGGGGGACATTGTTCTGTGTGTAGGGGATGCCCAGACCTCCACCCAGATCGAGACGTCGGATATTGTGGCCTTGCGCCCGCAGCTCATGTGTCAGCTCAGCCACTTTTTGATAGGCCAGCTCAAACGGTGCAAGATCGGTAAGTTGACTGCCAATATGCACATCAATCCCGATCACCTCAAGGCCGGGCAAGCTGGCTGCCAGTGCATAGACCTCTTGGGCGCGCGAGATGGGAATGCCGAATTTATTTTCCGACTTGCCGGTAGCAATTTTAGCGTGGGTCTTGGCATCCACATCCGGGTTCACCCGGATCGTGATAGGGGCCACAGTTCCCAATACCACCGCCTCTGCACTCAGCGCGATCATCTCTGGCTCGGATTCGACGTTAAATTGGCGGATGCCACCCGCCAACACAGTGCGCATTTCGTCACGGGTCTTGCCCACACCAGAAAATACAATACGGTCACTTGGCACGCCGGCGGCTCTGGCGCGGGCATATTCCCCACCCGAAACCACATCCATCCCAGCGCCTTCGGCGGCAAGGGTTTTCAGAATCGCCTGATTAGAGGCCGCTTTCATCGCATAGCAAATCAGATGATCCATCCCTGAAAGGGCCTCGTCAAACAATCTGAAGTGACGCAACAAGGTTGCGGTAGAATAACAATAAAATGGCGTACCAACCGCCGCCGCGATGTCGGCCAAAGCAACATCTTCGGCATAAAGAAGACCGTCGCGGTATAAAAAATGATCCATCACTTCGTCCCTTGCTTAGATCGCTGTCATATCAGACCTCTGAGCCGGCGCAATCCATCTGATCCGACACAGTCAATCTGGCGCGGCTGACTTGGAGCGCTCGAATGGACCGGATGGCACGGCGTCGAAGGTGCCTGAGGCGCGCCGCTGACTGCGCAAAAACAGATACAGCGGCAATCCACAGCTGACACCGATACAAAATGTGGCGGGAATGGCCACAAGGTCGCGCCAGCGCCGATGCTGTATCACCTCGGCGACAACCCAAACGGTCAGAGCAAACGCTGAAATCGTCAGATCCCAAACCAGCCCGCTGCTGGCGGCATTGACATGCCAAGCGTCTAACATCGGGCCCATTTGCAAGCCGTTTTCAGCAAACCACTGAACAAAATAATACATTGGATGGACCGCACCCCAAAGCGCCAACGCAAGATAGACCCGTTGCAACCCTGTCATATCTCAAACCCCAAATTGCAAAGGTCACAGGCAGGCAGCTTGTGCAAAAGCGCCACCGGTCTCATCGTTGTTGCGCCGCAGCTATTGGGGTGCTCGGCTCTCCATCGGCACCGCAGCCCGCCAGACCCAGCGTGAAACACACGGCCAAAATCCATCTCATTTCAAAATCGCCTCCCAGCGCCTGATTTGCACCAGCACCTGTGCCGGCGCAGTGCCGCCATAAGATGTCCGCGACGCCACCGATTGTTCCACGCCAAGCACGTCAAACACCGCGGCCGTGATCTCGCCATGTGCCGTTTGCATCTGCTCGAGGGTCAAATCCTGCAAATCACAGCCCTGCCCCTCGGCCATTGCCACCAGCGCGCCCGTGACGTGATGGGCCTCACGAAACGGCAGCCCCAACGCCCGTACCAACCAGTCGGCCAGATCGGTGGCAGTGGCAAACCCCGAATTTGCCGCCCCGTGCAATGCCGTGCGATCCGCAGTCATGTCGCCGACCATGCCAACCATCGCCGCCAGTGCCAGCATCAGGTTGTCTGCAGCGTCAAAAACCTGTTCTTTGTCTTCCTGCATGTCTTTGGAATAGGCCAGCGGCAGGCCTTTCATGATCGTCATAAGGGCCACATTTGCACCAAAAATCCGGCCAATCTTGGCGCGCACCAATTCAGCCGCGTCGGGGTTGCGCTTTTGCGGCATGATCGACGAGCCGGTCGACCACCGATCTGACATCCGCACAAATCGGAACTGCGCCGAAGACCAGATCACCAGTTCTTCGGCAAATCGGCTTAAGTGCATAGCGCAGATTGAGGCGCAGGATAAAAAATCAAGTGCAAAATCTCGATCGCTGACTGCGTCAAGAGAATTGGCTGCCGGTTGGTCAAACCCCAGAGCTGCGGCTGTCATATGGCGATCAATTGGAAAAGATGTGCCGGCCAACGCTGCTGCACCCAGCGGGCATTCGTTCATCCGTTTGCGCGCATCACGCACCCGGCTTAAATCGCGCCCGAGCATTTCAACATAGGCCATCAGGTGATGACCCCATGTCACGGGTTGCGCGGTTTGCAGATGGGTAAAGCCCGGCATCACCCAATCAAATCCGGCCAAGGCCTGTGCCAACAACGCTTTGATCAAAGCAATCAGGCCGCTTTCAAAAGCATCAAACTGATCGCGCACCCATAGTTTAAAATCTGTCGCCACCTGATCGTTGCGCGATCGGGCCGTGTGCAACCTGCCTGCGGGTTCGCCGATCATATCTTTCAGCCGGGCCTCAATATTCATGTGAATATCTTCCAGACGCGTCGAAAAGGTGAACGAACCGTCGTTTATTTCGGCCAAAACCTGCTCAAGGCCTTCCAGAATAGCACGCGCGTCGCTATCAGTGACGATATCTTGAGCCGCTAACATTGCGGCATGGGCTCGTGATCCGGCTATATCTTGCGCCGCCAGACGCTTGTCAAAACCGATTGAGGCATTAATTGCTTCCATGATCGCGTCTGGACCGGCCGAAAAGCGGCCGCCCCACATCTGGTTCGAGGTCGTGTCTGTCATTATGCCACCCGGAGGAAATATGCGTCTGCTCATCTGTCTTTATACAGCCTTGTTGATCGGTGCAAACGCTGCAGCGGCCGATATCACAACAATCGAAGCTCTGCGCAGTGGTTCGATGAAAAAACTGACCTTTCATACCGCCGCCAAAGCTGTGCCTGAAGTTTATTTTGCCACCGCAGATGGTGACCAAAAACAACTGTCCGACTTTCGGGGCAAAATAGTTTTGCTAAATTTCTGGGCAACTTGGTGCGCACCCTGCCGCGTTGAAATGCCAATGCTATCCGAATTACAAACCGATCTCGGCGGGGATGATTTCGAAGTGCTCACCCTTGCCACCGGACGCAACGCCCCCGGTGCACTGAAACGATTTTTTGACAAAGCCGGCATCGACAATCTACCACGCCACCGCGATATAAAACAACAATTAGCGCGAAAAATGGGAATCTTGGGGTTGCCAATCACGGTCATCCTGAACCGCGAAGGCGAAGAGATTGCTCGGCTGCGCGGGGATGCCGATTGGTCAAGCAACAGTGCAAAAGCCATCATAACCGCTTTGATTGAAACTGAGTAAATCACACCAAATCACGACAGCTAGCCCCAAGCGCAGAACCGGCATCGCGACTAATATTTCTTGATTGATACCCTGCGAGCTCCCGAGAATTTTGCATTTTGAATAAAAGCTGTTTTCACTAGAAAGTTTATATGCAATAATTTTTTGCATGCGTATACAAAATCAGCAAACCTTTGATAAGTACGCGCAATGTTACACCAATATGAGGCCGCGCTTCATGCGCAACAGGCGGCGTATCTGTGACCAAAAACCAATGGAGGGGCATAATGAATCCCAGTGAAATGGACCATAACATAGTTAGGTATGGCGAACTTATCCCTTGTAAAAGCGCCTTTATTGACGCCCATACCCCCGGATCAGACCAAAAGGAAAATTTCACCATTGTCGGTGGTGGCGTCTCAGAAAGTCCCGACCAACATGTCCATATCCGCGACACACCGGGGTTTAACATCGGTGCGGCAGGCCAACCACCCTATTGCAGAAATTCACTTCATATGCACAGCACAGCCGAAGTGTTTTTTGTGCTCAAAGGCAAATGGAGATTTTTCTGGGGGCGCTGGGGTGACGCAGGCGAGGTGACGTTGGAAGAGGGCGATATAATCAACATTCCAACCGGTATCTTCCGCGGCTTTGAAAATATTGGGACAGATTATGGCATGATCATGGCCTTTCTCGGCGGCGACGATGCCGGCGGCGGCGTGGTCTGGGCACCGCAAGTCATCCAGGACGCACAGGATCACGGGCTGGTGCTGGGAGAAAACGGTACGTTATATGACACCAAAAAAGGCCAGAGTTTACCTGCCGGCATCACCGCGATGCCAACACTTACCAACACTGAATTACAGTCCATTCCAGAACCCACCTCCGCTCAAGTCGTGCCGCATTATGTCGCCCGCTACTGGGATCTGATGGCATTGTCCGACCGCCAGCCCGCCAAGGTAATTGGCCCCGATGCTGCGCTGCGCGACCGGCCCGGATTTAGCGTGGATTTTCTGTCGAGAGGCTCGCTGCCCGAAGGTGCCTATTCCTGTGATAAACACGAGGTTTTGATGCCAATGCGCGGTCACTGGCAAATCGATTGGGACGGCGGCAGCCGGGTGCTGAACCCCGGCGACACCTGCCTGCTACCCCCCGGTATGTCGCGCGCCTTGAAGCCTACGATGACTGGCGAGGCCAGTCTTTACCGTGTGCGTGGCACCGATGATGAGGCCGGTGCGACGCTGGCCCATTTTTAATCGCCGAAATCCAGAGCAATCACCCACAGCACAAAGACAGCCAGACATCCGTTTGCATCGAAGTCTAAGTCGTGTATTGCTGCACCGCGCAGAGCGTTAAAAAGGAATTCTATCGGATGGAAAAGCCGTTTTTAGGCGTGATTGCAGATGATTATACCGGCGCGACAGACATCGCATCAATGCTGGTACGCGGCGGGATGCGCACCATCCAAACCATCGGCATCCCATCGCAAAATCTTGCAAAATCACTGCACGCCGATGCTGTGGTCATCGCTCTAAAATCCCGTTCCATTGCCCTCGATGCGGCGGTTGCGCAATCACTTGAGGCGTTGGCACGTCTGCAAGCGCTCGGGGCGAAACAGATCTATTTCAAATACTGCTCTACGTTCGATTCCACCCCCAAAGGCAACATCGGCCCGGTGAGCGATGCGCTATGCGTCGCCATCGGTACGAACACAGTCACCCATATTCCAGCGCTGCCGGTCAATGGTCGTAGCGTTTATCAAGGGCATCTGTTTGTGGGTGCAGATCTGTTGAACCAATCTGGTATGGAAAACCATCCGCTGACCCCAATGACAGACGCCAACTTGGTGCGCTGGCTGGGGCAACAAACCACACGGCGCGTGGCGCTGATCGGCACCGACCTGTTGCAAAAGGGCGTCGAGGCCGTGCAAGTTGCGTTGACGGATCTTGGCGAGACCGGCGGCGGACATGTTATCGGCGATACAACCCGCGACAGCGATCTGGCGATCTGGGCGGATGTGTTGCAACACGCGCCTCTGGTGGCCGGTGGTTCGGGGCTGGCAACGCCGTTGGCACAGTGTCATATGGCCGGCCGACCAGCACAGACGCCGGTATCGCAACGGGGGGCTGGTGACGGCCACGCCCTGATCCTTGCCGGCAGCTGCTCAAGGGCAACACTGGTGCAGATCGAGACCTTTCGCGGTCAAGGTGGACAGTGCATCCACCTTGACCCGCTGGCCTGTAGCCGCTCAGACGATCATGTGAATACCCTCGTGACCAAGATTAGTGACAGTCTCAAAATCGCGCCTGTGCTGGTCTATGCCTCTGCTGCGCCGCAAAGCGTGCAGGCCGTGCAAGAGGAATTGGGCAGAGAACAGGCCGGTGCGCTGGTCGAGGCGGCTTTTGCCGAAATTGCGCGGCAGGCAGTGCCGCTGCCGCAAACCAACCGGCTGGTTGTCGCCGGTGGCGAAACATCTGGCGCTGTGGTCTCGGCGCTTGGCGTGGCGGCGCTGCAGATCGGCCCGGAAATAGACCCCGGCGTGCCCTGGACACTGGCCCTTGACACCGATGGCAACACCATTTTGCCAATGGCTTTAAAGTCGGGCAATTTTGGCGCGACAAATTTTTTCAACAAGGCCCTTGAAATGGAGATCCCAGCATGAGCGCCGAATCCCAACTGCGCGAAGCCATCGTCACCGTCGCCGCCTCGCTGTTTGAGCGCGGCTATACCCACGGCTCGACCGGCAATATCTCGGTGCCGCTGGACGATGGGCTATTGGTGACACCAACGGGGTCATCGTTTGGCACGCTTGATCCCGCCCGCCTGTCAAAACTGGATTTTGAGGGCCAGCTGTTGTCCGGGGACAAACCAACAAAAGAAACGTTTCTGCATCAATCAGTCTACCGCGCCCGGCAACAGGCAGGGGCGGTGATCCACTTGCATGCGACCCACAGTGTGGCGCTGTCCTGTTTGCCAGTGACCAACCCCGATGACGCGCTGCCAAAGCTGACCGCATATGCGCATATGCAATGCGGTTGTGTGGCGATGGTGCCCTATTTCAAGCCCGGTGATGCCGCTCTGGCCGCTGCCGTGGAACACAAGGCCTGCAAACACTGGTCGATGATTTTGGCCCATCACGGGCCGGTGGTGGCTGGCAAAACCCTTACGGCTGCGATGCATGCCACAGAAGAGCTGGAGCAAACCGCCAAGTTGGCGTTGATGTTGGACCAAAAGAACCCCACGACCCTGACCCAAGCCCAGATTGATGATCTGGACGCAACCTTTCCCCCATGGTGAGCACCTATGCCTAAATTTTCTGCCAATCTATCAATGATGTTTACCGAATACCCTTTTCTTGCGCGGTTCGAAGCGGCAAAGAAATCTGGGTTTGACGCGGTGGAATTTCTGTTTCCCTATGCCCATAGCGCCGATGAAATTGGCTTTGCAGTTCAGAAAAACGATCTACAGATTTCGGTTTTCAACCTGCCCCCCGGAGATTGGGAGGGTGGCGATCGGGGCACAGCCGCGCTGTCTGACCGTAAAGAGGCGTTTCGCGCCAGCATTGCCCAAGCGCTGCCCTACGCCAAAGCCACCGGCGCAAAACGCCTTCACGTTATGGCGGGCCTTGCGACCCCGGACGCCCGCGCTGAGGCAACCTATATCGACAACATTCACTTTGCGGCAGACCAGTTTGCCGGCGCAGGTTTGGAGTTACTGATCGAACCGATCAATCCCCGCGATATGCCAGGGTATTTTCTATCGACAACCGATCAAGCGCTGGCGCTGATGGCGCGGATCGATCACCCCGCAGTGCGGCTGCAGTTCGATGTCTATCATCACCAGATCACCCGTGGCGACGTGATTAAATCCCTATCCAAACATTTTGCCCAGATCGGCCATATCCAGATTGCCAGCGTACCAGAGCGCCAAGAACCCGACCGGGGCGAGCTGAATTATCAAGCGGTGTTCGCGCATCTTGACCACTTAGGCTATGACGGTTGGCTGGGGTGCGAATACCACCCCCGAGGCAAGACCGAAGACGGTCTGAGTTGGCTGCCATCACCAACATAACACGCGACCTTTAAAGTCTCATAATAAGCGGATCGCCCTTACCGGCCGCTCAGGTCATAGGCATCACCAAACAGGTGGTCGATCCTGTGGCATAGAGTGTGCCAGTCTCGACCCCGACAAGCCGCCCGGTTGCCACCCCGGTGGAGCGGCCGACATGATCGGTCTCGCCAATACAATCCACCAAAGTCCCCAAAGGCACAGCCCGAATAAGGTTCACCTTGTATTCCAACGTCGTATAGACCGACCCCTTGGGCAGTTTGGTCATCACCGCACAGGCCATCGCACTGTCTAAAATTGTCCCGTACCAACCACCATGCACCGTGCCCAGCGGGTTGAGCGTGTCAAACTCTGGCGCACCGCGAAACACAATCCGGCCCGACGCCACTTGGTTCAGGGCAAACCCCATCAGACGGCTGATCGGAGCAGCCGGGGTTCGACCCTCTAAAATACCGGTCATATACTCCAGCCCGGACATCGAAAGCATCGCGTCCAGCGTTAAAAAGTCTGCGGGGCTTTGGGCGGTTTTAGGCAGGCGGAAATCGGTCACAACATCTAGTCACCCGCCACGGCCAAAATCGGGCGCATCCGTATCCTGTCCAGCCTCGACAATACCGCGCCTTATTTCACGCGTGCGGGTAAAATAGGCGTGCAATTGATCCCCGTCACCGGTCCGGATTGCCCGCTGCAGCGCAAATAACTCTTCGGTGAAACGCCCAAGTATTTCGAGCGTCGCATCCTTGTTGGTTAAAAAGACATCGCGCCACATGGTCGGGTCCGAGGCCGCAATACGGGTGAAATCGCGAAATCCCGCCGCCGAGTAATTGATCACCTCGCTGTCGGTGACGCGGCTCAGGTCATCTGCAACGCCCACCATCGTATAGGCAATCAAATGCGGCGCATGCGAGGTCACCGCCAGCACAAGATCATGATGGTCAGGGTCCATTTGTTCAACTTTGGCACCAAGCGATTGCCAGAAGTGATCCAGCTTTGCCACCGCGCCCGCATCTGTACCCACCTCAGGCACCAGCAAGCACCAGCGATTGTCAAACAAGCCGGCAAAACCCGATTCAGGGCCCGAATGTTCGGTGCCGGCTAGAGGATGCGCCGGCACAAAATGAACATTGTCGGGCAAACAGGGTGCCACCGCATCTATTACCGCCCGTTTTACCGACCCGACATCACTGACAGTCGCACCCGGCTTTAACGCCGGCGCAATCAACGCCGCAACTGCCCCCATCACACCAACCGGAACGCACAATATCACCAGATCAGCATCGCGCACCGCCTCTTGTGCCGTGTCGAAAACCTCATCACACAGCCCGGTACGCCGCGCTGTATCACGGGTTGCAGAACTGCGCGCATAGCCCGTAACATGGCTAGTGTGACCCGCCCGTTTCATCGACCAAAAAATAGAAGACGCGATCAGGCCAAGCCCGATCAGCGCAATCCGCTGATACGTCTGGCTCATGTAGCACCGGCCTTGAATTGCCCCACAGCATGCGCAACCCGGCGGCAAGCGCTTTCATCACCTACGGTAATACGCAAATAATTGGGAAGTCTATAACCCACAACTGATCGCACAATCAGCCCCTGTGACTGTAAATAAACATCACAGCTTTGCGCCTCGGCCTGCGATGCAAACCGCGCAAGAACAAAGTTACCCATAGAGGTATCTGATGACACCCCGTGCTCGGCCAAAGCCTCGGCGAGCCAGCCTCGGAGCCGGGTGTTTTCCAATCGGCATTTGGTGGCATATTCCTCGTCTCGGACCGCCGCTTGAGCCGCAGCAAGTGCCGGTTGAGACAGATTGAAAGGCCCCCGAATACGGTTGAGAACATCGACAACATGTGCCGGTCCATAGCCCCATCCAACGCGCAAACCGCCCAAGCCGTACAGCTTTGAAAAAGTCCGTGTCATCACTACATTTTCACGTCGGTCAACCAGCGCCGCACCACCATCATATCCCTCAATGTATTCGGCATAGGCCCCATCAAGAACCAATAAAACATGCTCTGGCAGTTTTTCGGCCAACCGCGCAACCTCGCCGTCACCGATCATCGTGCCGGTGGGGTTGTTTGGATTGGCAATGAATACCATGCGCGTGTTCTCTGTGCAGGCAGCCAAAATTGCATTGACGTCGGTCATGCGTTCGCGCTCAGCAACTTCTATAGGGGAAGCTCCGGCTGCAAGCGCCGAAATACGATACATCGAAAAGCCGTGTTCGGTATGGATGACCTCATCGCCAGGGCCTGCATATCCCTGACATAACAGCGAAATGATCTCATCACTTCCAACACCGCAGACGATCCGTCCGGCATCCAATCCATGCACTTCAGAAATCGCCTCGCGCAGGGTTGCGTGATCGGTTGAGGGATAGCGGTGCAAATCAAACGACGTCCTACGAAAGGCTTCAACCGCATCCTCGCTGGGGCCGAAGGGGTTTTCATTCGAACTGAGTTTAACGATATTTTGCACGCCCTCTACCTGCGACGCACCACCCTGATAGGGCTGGATTTCCATAATTCCGGATTGGGGTACAATCTTCACAGTCTCACGCTCCAAATCTAGCCACTGGTCTAGCCTCGTATTATGGATATGAAAAGCCCACGATTTTTTTATGACACAGCGATGTTTTTTTGCATCAGAGGCGATGCGTCACGAACAATCATCGAAACCCAAGATGTTTTAACAGCAAGTTTGTCTTAAAACACGTCTGTTGCACAGGGAATATTAAACAGTTGAGTTTAAAAAAGCAAAGGCCGCCCAACTGGGCGGCCCCTCTGTGTGTCATATATGTTCAAATTAGTTCTGAGCGTAATATTCGATCACCAGATTGGGTTCCATTTGAACCGCAAATGGCACGTCACCCAATCCGGGCGTACGCACGAAAGTGGCTATCATTTTCGAATGATCCGCATCAATATAATCGGGCACGTCGCGTTCGGCCAGTTGCGTGGCTTCGATCACCACCGCAATCTGCTTCGAGCGGTCCCGAACTTCGACAACATCGCCCTCTTTGACCCTGTAGGACGGGATGTTGACCCGTTTGCCGTTTACTGTGACGTGACCGTGGTTCACAAACTGACGCGCGGCAAACATTGTTGCGACGAACTTGGCGCGATAGACCACCGTGTCAAGACGGCGCTCAAGAAGACCGATCAGGTTTTCACCTGTATCGCCTTTTACACGCTCGGCCTCGCCAAAGATGCGGCGGAACTGCTTTTCGGTCAAATCACCGTAATGGCCTTTTAATTTCTGCTTGGCGCGCAGTTGCAGACCAAAGTCAGAAAGTTTGCCCTTGCGACGCTGGCCATGTTGGCCTGGTCCATATTCACGACGGTTCACCGGGGATTTTGGACGACCCCAGATGTTTTCACCCATCCGGCGATCAATTTTGTACTTGGCAGACGTGCGTTTGGTCACGGCTGATCTCCTTTCTTATGTGTCACCCGGCCTCCTGATCAAGTGTCCGATACCGGCAACCCCAAGCGAAACTGTGCCTGACTTGCTTGCATCCTCCCCTTGGGCCAGAATAGCCTAGGTTTGAAAGGGCGTTGTCCTCTGGAGTGCATGTGCATCCCGACAGGCCTCCCCTTGCAGGGACCACCAACACCAATGAGCCGCGCTTATACCCTGTGCAAAACC
The DNA here is from genome assembly GCA_002336405.1 of Rhodobacteraceae bacterium UBA1957. Classification (GTDB taxonomy): domain Bacteria; phylum Pseudomonadota; class Alphaproteobacteria; order Rhodobacterales; family Rhodobacteraceae; genus CPC320. The sequence goes on along the minus strand of DDEJ01000053.1, from coordinate 38,096 downwards.
AGAGTCAACCAGACTTTACACCAGCCAATCGGCGCACCTTGGCATGCGCCGGGCACTCCACCAGATGGTCGTTCACCAGACCCGCCGCTTGCATTAAAGCATAGACCGTCTTGGGGCCACAAAATCGAAACCCCTCAGCTTTCAATTGTGCAGACAATTTTAATGAAATAACTGTCTCTGCGGGGACATCTTGCAGATGATGCCAGTTATTTTGAATGGGCTGTCCATCTACGGCGCCCCATAGCAGGTTGGAAAACCCGCCTTCTGCTTCTATTTTTTGCCAAGCTTTGGCATTTGAAAGCGTCGCCTCGATCTTTCCACGATGGCGTATGATACCTTTATCAATCAAGAGCTTTTTGACTTCAACCTCTCCCCAAGTGGCGATCACATTCGGATCAAGCCCCTCAAATGCTTGAAAGAAACTTTCCCGCCGACGGAGAATAATTATCCAGCTCAGCCCTGCCTGAAAACTCTCCAGCACCAGCATTTGCCACAACAGCCGCCCGTCATATTGCGGAACGCCCCATTCGTGGTCATGATATTTAATATAAATATCTTCGGGCCCTGCCCACCCACATTTTTCTGCCATAACCGCCTCGATCAATTTTTACGGTATTTAAAGTAAAATTATAGAAAAGTTTTCTGATTCATATCACATTAAGCCTGATCTGAACAAGTTTACTTTGATTATTAGGGAGAAACGTGTGCAGCAGCGAAACGCCAATATCAGACACCCCGAAGGCACCGGGGTAATGCCGGTACAGCTTGGCAACCCGCTGGCGATGGCGGTGGCAAACCGCGATACGCAAACGCTCGAAATGGTTCGCGCGTCGGTACGCCACAAGAACGTCATGCTGGCCTATCAACCGGTGGTTCAAGCTCAAGATCCTCAACGAATTGCTTTTTTTGAGGCCTTGATCCGTGTCTTGGATGACACCCAAAGGGTGATCCCGGCGCGGGAATTTATTACTGTAATTGAGGAAACTGAACTGGGGCGCGATATCGATTGCTTGGCATTGCGAAAAGGCCTGACAGCAATGGTCAAAGTCCCCAATCTGCGCCTGTCCATTAATATGTCGGCAAGGTCGATTGCATACCAACCTTGGATGCGGGTTCTCAACCGGTTTTTAAAGCAAGATCCGTCGCTTGCAAAACGTTTGATTCTAGAAATCACCGAACGCTCTACGATGTTGGTGCCTGAATTGGTCGCCAGATTTATGAATGACCTGCAAGCGAGAGGCATAAGCTTTGCATTGGATGATTTCGGCGCCGGGCACACCGCATTTCGGCATTTTAAACAATTTCACTTTGATATTCTAAAGATAGACGGGCAGTTTATCCGAAATATTGCCCATGACCCAGACAATCAGGTGATCACACAGGCCTTGGTTGCAATCGGGCAGCAATTTGACATGTTTACCGTTGCAGAATGCGTCGAAACCCCCGCAGAGGCGGCTTGGCTTCAGACGCTTGGCATAGATTGTCTGCAGGGCTATCACTTTGGGGCGCCCACACTTACACCACCTTGGAAAGTGCGCCCAAATTCGTAACCTGAAAACCCCGATCGCGAGTGCACAAGTAGTGTTTAGGTTGGACTTGCCGCACCGCAGCAAATGTAATACACTTAGTCCCAATTAAGGGCGGCTCTTTTTGTATTACTCACCGACCATGCCGAAAACCGCCCTGTTAAGTTTAAACAGGGAGGACCCCACATGACCAATGTTGTAATAGCCTCAGCTGCAAGAACAGCTGTTGGCAGTTTCGGAGGCGCCTTTGCGAAAACGCCCGCACATGATCTAGGCACAGCCGTGCTCGAAGCGCTGGTCACACGCGCTGGGATTGAGAAATCTAACGTTGATGAAACAATTTTGGGTCAAGTGCTTACGGCGGGCCAGGGCCAAAACCCGGCGCGTCAGGCCCATATCAATGCCGGCTTTCCAACCGAAAGCGCCGCATGGAACATCAATCAAGTCTGCGGGTCTGGGCTTCGTGCGGTGGCTTTGGCATCCCAGCACATTCAACTGGGCGATGCCGACATCGTTGCTGCCGGCGGCCAGGAAAGTATGACACTCAGCCCCCATGTCGCTCATTTGCGAGCAGGTCAGAAAATGGGTGACGTTTCATATATCGATTCTATGATTCGTGACGGTTTATGGGATGCATTCAACGGCTATCACATGGGCCAAACAGCGGAAAATGTCGCCGAAAAATGGCAAATTAGCCGCGAAATGCAGGATAGCTTTGCCGTCGCCTCGCAAAATAAAGCCGAAGCTGCGCAAAAAGCTGGCAAATTCAAAGATGAAATCGTTGCTTTCACTGTCAAAAACCGCAAGGGCGACATCATTGTCGATCAAGACGAATATATCCGCTACGGGGCCACAATGGAGGCGATGCAAAAGTTGCGTCCCGCCTTCGTCAAAGACGGCTCTGTCACCGCTGCCAACGCCTCAGGCCTGAATGACGGCGCGGCCGGAGCCCTGCTAATGTCAGTTGAAAACGCCCAGTCACGGGGTATCACGCCAATGGCGCGCATCGCGTCTTTTGCGACCGTCGGTCTCGACCCATCGATTATGGGCGCCGGCCCGATCTATGCCTCACGCAAAGCCCTTGAAAAAGCCGGTTGGAAAGCCAGTGATCTCGATCTGGTCGAGGCTAATGAGGCCTTTGCAGCGCAAGCGTGCGCGGTTAATAAAGATATGGGCTGGAATCCAGAGATTGTGAACGTCAATGGCGGCGCCATTGCTATCGGGCATCCCATTGGTGCCTCGGGCGCGCGTATCCTCAACACGTTGCTTTTCGAAATGCAGCGGCGGGATGCCAAAAAGGGTCTGGCAACGCTGTGTATTGGCGGTGGGATGGGTGTCGCCATGTGCCTAGAGCGTCCGTGAGACTGTATCTTAGACTCCAACAGCGGCGCGACGCTTTTTCCAAGCGTACGCGTCGCATTCTCTCATGAAGTTGACTTGCGTGCCAATTATTGTGACATACGGTCACGCAATAATATTGCGTAATTTAATTTAAAAATGTAATACTATTGCTTTAGTGGTTATTTAATTGGACTAGGAGAATACAATGCCAAGAGTTGCACTCGTCACCGGTGGATCGCGAGGTATCGGAGCCGCAATTTCAGTCGGTTTGAAAGAAGCAGGATATCAAGTTGCGGCGTCATATGCCGGCAATGAAGCGGCAGCTGCGGAATTTAGCGCCGAGAGCGGTATTAAAACTTATAAGTGGGATGTTTCCGACTATGACGCCTGTACTGCGGGGATTGCTCAGGTTGAGGCCGATCTTGGCCCCGTTGAAATCTTGGTGAACAACGCCGGCATAACCCGTGACGCACCGTTTCACAAAATGACCCGCGATCAGTGGCAGCAAGTGATTGATACCAACCTGTCTGGTGTATTCAATATGACCCACCCGGTCTGGCCAGGCATGCGAGAACGCAAATTCGGCAGGATCATCACGATCAGTTCGATCAATGGCCAAAAGGGCCAGTTTGCACAAGTAAACTATGCAGCCTCAAAAGCGGGCGATTTGGGCATTACCAAATCACTGGCCCATGAGGGTGCGCGCATGGGCATCACCGCAAACGCCATATGTCCGGGCTATATCGGCACTGATATGGTGATGGCGCTATCTGATAAAGTCCGCGATTCGATCGTGGCGCAGATTCCAGCCGGTCGCTTGGGTACGCCTACCGAAATTGCCCGCTGTGTGGTGTTTTTGGCGTCAGATGATGCGGGATTTATCAACGGGTCCACAATTAGCGCAAACGGCGGACAGTTTTTCGTATGATAACGCCTCCAGATTGTTATGTGTAGATTGAGGCGCACCAAAAAGGCTGGCGTTACAACACACGCCTTTTTGGGACACACTCGAAACAGTCTTTGGGGCGTCTGTCTCTCGGGTCTCTGAGGCGCCTGAAGAAGACTGCCGCATTGCGCACTCATTTCCAGCACACACCACATGCGATGTTTATCAAAAACGCGGCAACACAAAACCAACCCACCTTTAGAAAGTTGGTGGTTAAGTCACTGACGTAAAAACCGCTGCGGTTTCGCAATGATCGACCGTAGAGTTTGGCGCCAGATATTTTTTAAAAGTGCCAGCAATGGCATGACAATTAAGAGTGCAAGACCGCGAAACAATTCAACGCCGATGAGCAAACATATCTCATGATGCGACGTAGCCCTGAGGCGAGCCTCGCACCTTCGACCGATCAGTCCGGCGACCTTTGTCTAAGTTGGTGGTCTGGACGCCGGTAGGCCCGTTTTAAATTTCAGCGTCTAAACGGTTAATTTCTTCCTTGAGACGCAGTTTTTGTTTCTTCAGCTCCATAATTCGCAATGTATTGCTGCTCGGGGCCTGTTGCGCGTGCTCGACCGCGCTGGAAAGGGATTTATGTTTCTTTTTCAGTTCCTGTACATGCGAACCTATGCTCATATCCATTTCTCCTCATTTGATCATGAATATAGTGCAGCATATTCAGAGACAACTGTCACGCGGCAGTGCAGAAAAATGCCACAACTCGTATGAAATCCGCAAAAATCCGCCTATAGTGGAAAATTTAGACCCTGTGCCTCACGCAGAACTGCCGATATTTCGGTACTGTAATCGTCTGCGTCCCGCACATGAGCCACCCCACAATGCATAATCACTGGCGCATGCAACCGCAATCGCGCCCGCCCGCCTTTGCGCCCCCGGACAAGCACCAAATGGCTGTCGCGGGCCACTCTTGGCGCAAAGGGTAAAACCTGCAGGCTACCAAGATGTTGGCCCATCAACGTCAAAAGCTGCTCAAGGCGATCGGCGCGCTGGATAAAGGTCCCATGCCCCCCGGGTTCAAGCCGTTTCGCCGCCGTCTGCACCCAAACTGCAAGAGAGGTCTGTTCTCCAAGAGCTGTCTCGCGCGAGACATTTGACGCGGGCGTGCCATTTTCGCGCAAAAAATACGGCGGATTCGCCAACACATGATGATAACGCATTTGCCGGATCTCAGGTGGCAAGTGACTTAGGTCGGCCTGCACCACTTGAGCCTCAATACCATTGCCCAGCGCGTTGCGGCGGGCACAATCCGCATAGAGTGGCTGGATTTCGACACCAGTCAGAGACAGCCCCGGTACCCGACGCCCCAGACAGAGCAGTGCCGCGCCAACCCCGCATCCCAATTCCAATACCCGCTGCCCCAGCATGGCCGGCACCGACGCAGCCAATAAAACCGGATCAACCCCCGCGCGATAGCCTTGCGCTGGTTGCAGCAAGCGCAAACGCCCTCCGAGGAATGCGTCCTCTGTCAGACTAGAATCCACCTCGTGCCCCATCAGACCTCTTTTACGTCAATGTCATGTGCCTTCATCAGGATTCGAGCCGCAACAAGCTCGTCACTGCGCACCATAATCCGGCGCGGCAAAATGCCGATGGACCCTTCGAGCACACTCATATTTACGTCTAACTCAAACGGCTCTATACCTGCGTCGATCAAGATCGCCCGCACATAGGCTGTCACTGTAATGTCTGTGGTTCTGAGAAGTTCTTCCATAGACAAGTTTTAAAGCCTAGGTATCGCCTTTGTCGAGCCTTGAAACCGGAGAATGCACCACTTGCCCCAAACTGGCTCAAAACCCCAAGATCACCTCAGTGAGCATCTGTCCGTCAAAATGGCCGAGGTGAATGCTCTGATCAAAAGCCGCATGGCTTCAAAACATGCGCCACGGATTCCCGAAGTCACAGCACATCTGGTCGATTCTGGCGGCAAGCGTCTACGCCCCATGTTGACCCTCGCCGCAGCAGAACTCTGTGGATATGACGGGATTTTTGATGTCCACCTCGCTGCCACGGTTGAATTTATTCACACCGCCACATTGCTGCACGATGACGTGGTGGATGAGAGCGCCCAACGCCGGGGCCGCCCCACTGCAAACCTGCTGTGGGATAATAAATCCTCTGTTCTGGTTGGAGATTATCTCTTTGCGCGTAGTTTTCAATTGATGGTGGAAACCGGATCTATTGAGGTCTTGGACATTCTGGCAGATGCCTCAGCACAGATCGCTGAAGGGGAAGTTCTGCAACTCACTGCTGCGCAGAATCTAGCGACGGACGAGGCGACATATTTGCAGGTGGTGCGTGGCAAGACTGCAGCATTATTCGCCGCTGCCACGAAAGTAGGCGGCGTTATCGCTCAGGCCCCAAAACTACAAATTGAGGCATTATACACCTATGGCGACGCGCTCGGCGTCACCTTTCAGATTGTTGATGACCTGCTGGATTTTCAAGGCGATCCAACCGTGACCGGCAAGAACATCGGCGATGATTTTCGCGAGCGCAAATTGACCTTGCCTATGATCAAAGCCATTGAGGCAGCAGATCAGACACAGCGGGCGTTCTGGCACCGCACCATTCGCAATGGCCAACAGGAAAAAGGCGATCTTGAGCATGCAATCGCCCTGATGGCGGCGCATGGGGCTTTTGAAAGCGCTCGCAGCGACGCTCAGGATTATGGCATGATTGCCAGATCCGCACTGCACGACATGCCAGAGCATCCACTGCGTGAAATTCTTGGTGACTTGATCGATTACGTGTTAAACCGCTTACATTAATCTTTTGGGCCCACGCCTTGCCGACAGGCACAAGGCAGCGCCTTACCCGTCGTCTTGGACCAGTTCCAACGCCGGCGCGCCCTCTTCGGACAAAACCTGATCTAGACCGACTTCCAGTTTGCGTCGGATGCGGGTGGCGTCTTTTTCTTCAGGCTTGAAAGACAATGCACGGTTCCATTGAAACTCCGCCTCCAGACGACGTCCGACAGACCAATAGACATCGCCCAAATGATCATTGACGATCGGATCGACTGGCATCAATTCGGTGGCGCGTTCCATGTGGGACACCGCTTTGGTGTATTGACCCAACCGAAACAACACCCAGCCCAAGCTGTCGACAATATAGCCACTTTGAGGTTGCAGGGCTACTGCACGCTTAATCAAGCCTAGGGCTTCTTGTAAGTTCGCTTGCTTTTCAACCAGTGAGTACCCCAGATAATTCATCACCTGTGGTTGTTCTGGGTTAAGTTTCAGCGCAGCGCGCAAATCAGCCTCGGATTCCGGCCAATGCCCCAACCGCTCATGGCTGATGCCCCGCGCATAAAGGATGAACCAAGGTGACCGGCCCACACCACCATAAAGCGATACTGCCCGGTCATAGGCCTCAACTGCACTTGCAAACAGCTGTTCCCGACGCAAAGTATCGCCCAGTGTTGAATGCACGATCGGCAGGTTTGTATGGGTTCGAGCCAGTTTTTCCAGCACCTCAATGGCAGCATCAAAGTTACCACTGCGCTGCAAGGTGTCTGCCCGCCCCAATTCCGCATTGTGAAATGACGGGGCGCTGGTCGGTATTTTTGTATAATTCTGACTTGCAAGTTCGTATTGCTCAAGCTGCTCAAGCAGGCTGGCCGAAAACAGCACCGCGTCCAGATGATCGGGGCGCAGATACTCTGCAATGCGGGTATAAAATAACGTATAATCAGCTTCTGCATCTGCCGATAAGATATTTGCGATCGAATAAAAGACCTCGGCCAAACCCTCGCGCGGAGTGCGCACAATGCTAAAGTCAAGCGTCTCACCCGCTGACAAACGCTGCCGGAGATTGCTGATTTCGGGATCAACCGACGCGTCAAAATTGAGATCCAACACCGCTATTGCCTGATCATCAAGATCCAACTGGCTGAGCACTTGGATCTGAGCAATGACACCCCTGCGAGTGAGCCGAATACCCGCCTGCACAGTTTGTTCAAAAATCTCAGCCGCGCTTTCAAAATCCCCAGCATGGGCCAAAGCCAGCGCTTTGTGATAGCGCGCAAATGCCTCAACACCCTGTTTTTTTGCCACCTCATCAAACGCTTTTAAAGCATCCGACATTCTACCCTGACCCGTGATCGCCCAAGCCACCAGCAAGCGATCGATCAGCGCACCGATGCCTTTGCCCTGATCAATGCGCTGCAAGATGCTATCGTACTGGCCCTGTTCAGCACTTGTGGCGATCTGCATCATATTGACCAATTGGCTATCAACCTGCTGTGCATCGAGCCGCTGCGCCACGGGAGATGCCGCAGCAAACTGTCCCAGCGACATATGTGCCATAATCAAATGTTCCATCAGGACCGGATTGTTTGGGTCCTGTTGCACGGCGCGAGTATAGTATTGTTCAGAAACCCTATAGTCCCGTTCCAGATCTGCTTGACGGGCCGCCAGATAGGCCCCCGAAAGAGACTTTGCCGCACCCGATATCGGGACACCCAAAGTGACACACAATAGCACTATAGCTAGATAATTTACCGGTCTCATACGCGTACACTCTGCCCCAATGTTGACGTAAACATAAATACATACCTAATGCTGTTGCCTGTATGTTTCAACAAACAGTGACACAGTTCTGTGCCAAAGGGGTTCTCTGTGGTACAAAAACCCTAATATTGACCTAAACTTACCGTTCAAAAGCGGTTTTCACCGATTCCACAAAGGGCACGCCAAGATTACAGGCTACATATTGGGATAATTAGGCCCATCGCCACCTTGAGGAGTCACCCAGGTGATATTCTCACTGGGGTCTTTTATGTCACACGTCTTACAGTGTACGCAATTTTGGAAATTGATCACAAAGCGCGGGTCTTTGTCCGTTTCATGCACCACCTCATAAACCCCAGCCGGACAATATCGCTGAGCTGGTTCGGCAAATTTCGCCAAATTCACTGAGATCGGAATGCTAGCATCGGCCAGTTTAAGATGTACGGGTTGGCTTTCTTCGTGGTTGGTCATCGCAAACGACACGTTGGTCAGACGATCAAAACTTAATTTGCCGTCGGGCTTAGGATAATCAATCGGCTGGTGCTTGCTGGCCTCTTGCGTCGATTGCGCGTCGGATTTTCCATGCTTGAGGGTGCCAAACAAACTAAAGCCAAGCAGGGTCTGAAACCACATGTCAAAGCCACCAAGCGCCAACCCACCCAGCGGTCCAAAGCGGGCATTAAGCGGGGCTACATTGCGCACTTTCTTCAGATCTTTGCCCACCGGCCCCTGCCGCAAAGCGGTGTCATAGGCCACCAACATATCACCCGACTGCCCATTTTGCAGCGCCGTATGGGCGGCTTCGGCCGCCGCAATTCCCGAATGCATCGCGTTGTGATTGCCCTTGATCCGCGGCAGATTGACCAAGCCGGCTGAACAACCCAGTAAAACTCCTCCCGGGAATGCTGACTGCGGGATCGATTGCAGCCCGCCTTTGGTCACGGCGCGGGCACCGTAAGCGATGCGCTTGCCACCTTCGAGCATTTTGGCAATTTTCGGATGATGTTTGAGCCGTTGGAATTCCATATACGGAAACAGATAGGGATTTTTATAATTCAGATCGACGATATAGCCCACATAAACCTGATTATTCTCAAGATGATAGATGAACGAGCCGCCACTGTTCTTCAACCCGAGCGGCCAGCCCATCGTATGGGTGACCTCGCCTTGATTATGATTTTCTGGCTTGACCTCCCAAATCTCTTTCATGCCAATCCCGAATTTTGGCACATCGCAATTTGCAGAGAGATTGTATTTGGCGATCACTTCCTTGGCGAGTGACCCCCGCACGCCTTCGGACAGAAAAACATATTTTCCGTGTAATTCCATACCCGGTTCATAACCGTCCCCCGGCGTACCATCCGCGTTTTTGCCAAATTCACCTGCCACCACGCCTTTGAGGGCACCGTCGTCGGCATAAATCAATTCAGAACACGCCATGCCAGGAAATATTTCAACACCCAGAGCCTCGGCCTGTTCGGCCAGCCAGCGACAGACATTGCCCATTGAAACAATATAATTACCATGGTTGTTCATCAGCGGCGGCATTATCATATTCGGCAGGCGTATTTGTCCCGCCTCGCCAAGCATATAAAAGTTGTCCTCTTTCACAGCCGTATTAATTGGCGCGCCACGTTCTTTCCAATCGGGGATCAAAGCGTTCAACCCACTAGGGTCCAGCACAGCGCCCGACAGAATATGCGCCCCAACCTCAGAGCCTTTCTCCAGCACCACAACCTCGATATCG
>DDEJ01000053.1:15887-27818 GCA_002336405.1 Rhodobacteraceae bacterium UBA1957 | reverse complement strand
CACAGCTGTATTAAGAGGCGCGCCTTTTTCTTTCCAATCTGGGATTAATTTGTTGAGTGCAGAAGGGTCAAGTACTGCCCCTGATAAAATATGCGCCCCAACCTCAGAGCCTTTTTCCAGCACCACAACCTCGATATCGGCTGAAAGCTGCTTGAGCCTAATTGCAGCAGACAGGCCCGCTGGCCCCGCCCCGACGATCACAACATCGTAAGCCATTGCTTCTCGTTCAATTTCGGCCATGGTCGCTCCTTATAGCGGGGTTAACAACGATCTCATCTACTGTGCATGCCTAGCGTGTCGAAACCGCCGGCGTCAACCATCAGCCTATGTTAAACCGGTCGTAAGCAACAGTCGTTTACTTATTCATCCTGATTGCGCCCATATCAAGCATCGCCTACAATGGGGTAAGGCCTTGCAAAGTGGCGCATTCCTTGGGACTATGGCTGGGGCAAAATGCGGTAGAGCGGCCCAAGAACACAAACGACCGGAACCGGATCAAATGGAAAAAAAACCTATGACGCGCAGGGGCCATACGGCGCTTGAAACCGAACTCAAACATTTGAAGTCAACCGAACGCCCAGCAATCATAAAAGCCATTGCGGAAGCCCGCGAACACGGCGACCTGTCCGAAAACGCCGAATATCATTCGGCACGTGAAAAACATAGCTTCATCGAGGGTCGGGTTAAAGAGATAGAAGGCACGTTGTCGCTGGCCGAGGTGATCGATCCAACCAGCCTGTCGGGTGCCATTAAATTTGGGGCCACCGTGCGGTTGGTCGATGAAGACACGGATGAAGAAAAAACCTGGCAGATTGTTGGCGAGAATGAGGCGAGTATTGAACAGGGATTGCTCAATATAAAATCCCCCATTGCCCGCGCCTTGATCGGTAAGGAAGAAGGCGACAGCGTCGAAGTAAAGACACCCGGCGGTGACCGATCCTACGAAGTGCTCAGCATTCAATATATCTAACCGAAAGCGTGCTATGGCCGATCCCAGTGACAACTCGCCCTCGGCGATACCGACCTTTGTGCCATCGCATGCGGGTCTTCCAAGGCCTTCGATTGCCATTCCTGCGGCCATATTAAGTGCTGTCTGGGGTGCAATATCGCTTGCAGTGATGGTGTTTGGACCCAGCACCACGGATCAGTTTTCCACATTAGATATTTTCATCGGTCTGTTGTTGGCAAGCTTGCCGATCGGGTTGATCTGGATCGGCGCGGCTCTATTACACCTGTTGCATATGACACAAGACGAGGCGCGCAGGACCGACGCTGCCTTGATAACGCTGCGGCAGGCCTATGCAGCCCTGCCAAAACAACCGCATACCGACGGTACGATCGCGCTTACAAGAAAACTAGATGAAGTCGTGCTGTCCCAACAGATGCTGGAAAACGCCTTGGCAGAGATCAAATCTGTGCAGCAGAATATGCAAGCCCCCGCACCACAGGCAGCCCCCCCCAGCCAACGTATCCAGCCCACTCAACCCAACCGAAAAACATCCACAGAAACGTCACACGATCAAGGCAATTTGGGTTTAGAGGGCCTCAGCACAGAGGCCACGGGATCACTGGCGCATCACGATTATATTCGCGCTTTGAACTTTCCTGAAAACAGTGAAGATGCCGAGGGCTTTGCCGCACTGCAGCGCGTCCTAAAAGATCGCAATTCAGCACAGCTCGTACAATCTTCACAGGATATACTGACACTGTTAAGCCAAGACGGTATCTATATGGACGACCTGCGCCCCGACATGGCGCGCCCCGAGGTATGGCGTCGCTTTGCCGCAGGCGAACGCGGTCGCACAATCGCCGCTTTGGGTGGTGTACGCGACCGAGGGGCCCTTGCAAGAGCCACTTTGAGACTAAAACAAGATCCAATTTTTCGAGATTCGGCACATCATTTTCTGCGCCTTTTTGATAAGAACTTCCTGACATTTGAACAAACCGCCAGCGATATTGAAATATCAGCCTTGTCAAACACGAGGACGGCCCGCGCGTTTATGCTGCTGGGTCGGGTGGCCGGCACGTTCGATTAACCGAGCCAACGGGCATTAAAACTGCACCGTTGGCAGACCTTTATAGCGCGGCACCGGCAATTTCGTTCAACCCGTGCATGACGCGTTATACCCCCTTTATTCATCCGAAGTGGCTTCAACCCTGCCAGTAGCAGTCCAAGTTCACTTCAAAATATCTGTGACAAAAAAAGGCGACACCCGAAGGTGCCGCCAGAGCATTGAATCAATCTGGGAGGAAAGATATTCAATAAAGGGTTCGGGAGAAGGTGAACCCTATGGATTTAAGTTCGCATATTATGGCGTGACGCAGAAGCCTTTAATCTGCAATGCTGCTATGCGGCATGCGCATGGTTCTTTCCGTTATTGGATGACCAGACTTTAGTGAAATTGGATGATCTAAATGCAAACACTATAAATTTTGCCGCAAAAGCGCTAAGATTGAAAACATTCATAGTAAAAAGTGTTTGCAAGTAAATATTGATATATAAATCACATGGAGGCGCCATTCAGATGAGAAACAGCGGGTCGACCCGTCCATCAGACCGGTCTAAAGCCAAAAAAACAGTAGCCAAAAACCCCCGTAAAAATTCCAACCTCTCCGAGTCTGTTCAACAAGATCCCAATAAGGAACAGCACGCCAAAGATCTTCACGATCATTATGAAGCCTTGCTTCGCATGATGGGGCGGATCAGCCCAAAGACCTGACGCACACATTGGCTTTGCAAAATCAGACTTAGCCAGGGATGACAGAACAGGAAAGCAGGCTCAATAAAACCTCAATCAGGGTGCAGATAAAATCTGGATCCGTCAAGACTGCACCAATGACAAATATCCTAAGCGTTTGCCAAAAAACTTTTGATGTGACACCTAAATCTAGACCAACTAAATTTTAAATTCGATTATAACGACCACTATGCTCACCCAAAGCAAAGCGACCAAAATACACCGTTTGTTAGGTTAAGGCCTGATCTTATCCTGACAGATAACGCGCAGTCTCAGATCAGATTTACAATGACACAAAGCCCTACTTTCTGGCAACATACTTAAATAATGAGTGGGTGCACAAAGGATGGTGTGAAAAAATCGGCACCAAAAAGAGCTATATAAAAGGGATCAACGCAAGAGCAACTGAACAGGATGCAATCGCAGTTGGGCTACGCCCAGCTGAAAAAAATATGATCAAAGAGTATAATTCTCACATCCCAAAACTGCCAAACGGCAGATAACGCACCAAATCACCGGGGCGGATATGACGAGCCGCACTGTCCAATTCGACCAGACCCTCGGCCCAACTCAATCCGCTGATCCGCCCCGACCCCTCAGAGGCAAAGGCTTCTACCCGGCCATCTCGCACCCGCGCCCGCAGATATTCGTGGCGTCCCGGTTTCTTTTGCTTTTCAAAGCCCGCCGGCAGCGCATAGCCCTGCGGATCAATCCAGCCCTGACCAGACAGCGCCGCCATCGCGGGGCGCGCAAACACCAGCGCACAAACCAGTGCCGCCACCGGATTTCCTGGCAGGCCAAACACTGGCACGCCCTGCCACATCGCAAGCGCCAACGGTCGCCCCGGCTTCAATGCGATCCGCCACATCTGCAGCGCTCCAGTCGCGCGCAAAAGCGCCGAAACATGATCCTCGTCACCCGCCGACGCCCCGCCAGATGTTAAAATGACATCGGCCCGCGCCGCGCCTTCATCAAATACTGCACGCAGCGCGTTGCGATCGTCGCCGACGCGGCCCAAATCCACTGGCTCAAACCCCCAACGCGTTGCCAGCGACAACAACATCGGCCGATTGGCATCGAAAATTTGCCCAGACCCGGCGTCTTGGCCCACCTCGCGCAACTCATCGCCAGTGGACAGAACCGCCACCCGCAACCGCGCACGCACTGGCACCTGAGCACAGCCCACCGCGCTTAACAGGGCCAGATCTGCCGGTGTCAGCAAGCGCCCCGCCGGCAAAGCCTCAGAACCCTTCACAATATCTTCGCCTGCCTGCCGAGTATTGGCCCCGCGCTTTAGGGGCCCACGAAACGCAATTTGCGTTGCACTTGCGGTGACATCTTCGTCCAAAACCACCGTATCAACCCCGTCGGGCAGCGCAGCTCCGGTCAGCACCCGCACCGCATGACCCGCAGGCACTTTTGCCGCAAAGGGAACACCTGCTGCAGAACGCCCGGCCACCAGGGGTAAAACCTGCGTCCCTGCAGCCCCACCCGCATAAGCAAAGCCATAGCCATCTACGGCTGTATTCGCCTCGGGGGGGTTGGACCGCAGCGCAGATACTGGGTTGGCCAAAATACGCCCCTGCGCCTGTGCCGTCTGGCATTCTACCGTGGCCTTGACCACCTGCATGCGGTCACGCAACAGGGACAACGCGGTCTCGACAGGCGTCCAATCAACCCCAGCTGGCAGCGCAAAACAGTCATTGCGCAGCGGTGGAGGCTGCAACCGCAAGGCCGCCGCCTCAAGATCGGTCTCAAACCCCTGTCCGAGAATCCAGCCTTCTTCATCGGTCTCAGCCGCAATCATCTGTTGTAGTATATCCGGCGCCACTTGCGACAGCGCCACAGCCAACAAGCGCACTTGATAGGCGTCGCGAATACCGCCGTCTGTTTGCGCCTGCCGCACCGCACCGGCAATCAGTGAGGGCCAAATTTCGGCCAGAACAACTGCGGCGTCTGAGCCTTTAGAAATTTCAAACGGCCATACCGCCAGATCAGTTGCAAAGCGCCGCCGCAACCGCGACAGCACCGGCAGACCCATCAGGACCTGTGAACCTACGGCGCCAGCACCGGCCAGCTGCCAACAGGTAAAGCTGCCCTTGGCAAGGCTCTCAACCCGGCGCTTTTCCGAAAATGGCGCGGCGCTATAGTCTTGCTTGGTACGACCAAGACCAGCGATATCACGGCCCAGCGCATTGCCCCAAAACGGGCCTTTCC
The DNA here is from genome assembly GCA_002336405.1 of Rhodobacteraceae bacterium UBA1957. GTDB lineage: Bacteria > Pseudomonadota > Alphaproteobacteria > Rhodobacterales > Rhodobacteraceae > CPC320. Next base: position 22,863 of record DDEJ01000053.1, on the reverse strand, counting down.
CCCCCAGTGACAGATTGATCTCAGCTGCCAGATCAAAGCGGTTATTGGTGGTTTTCTCATCCGTGATCCGGGCCTCCAGCCATGCCCAAAGTGCCAGCGGATCGGCCTGACCAGTCAGCGCTTTGGCAAACCCGCGCGGATAGGCAAAGGGAAAATCAAACCCAACCAGCAATCGCCGTCCCGCTGCCTTTTCTTGCTCAATCAGCGCCACCAGTGCTGCCTCGGCAACTGCCCGGTTGCGCAAGTAAAGCGGCTCCTCGGCCTCTCCATTGCGCGCAACCCCCAGCCAGATCGCATCTTTGCGCGGCTTTGGACCGGTGTCATTGCCCCCCGACCAATCGACCACCGCGATCGTGTCGAACTGGGTCACAAGCCAACCTCACGCAAAACAAAATCCGCCAGCGCAGTGGTGTCATCGAGGTCAAACACCGGCCGCTCAAGCGTCAACGGCACATCGCTGGCGACCGCCCGAATGGTATCATCACCGGGCGCAATCAACGGCTGACCGGTCGCAGAACGATGCGCCTCGATCTTGGGGTGACGGTCGCGCTTGTAGCCCTCAATCAACACCAGATCGACCGACGACAACCGGGTGAGCAAATGCGCAAGATCGGGCTCTTCTTGATCGCGCAATTCCCGCATTAGAGCGATGCGATTTTTTGACGCCAGCAGCACTTCTTGGGCACCGGCAACGCGGTGCCTGTGACTGTCTTTGCCCGGATGATCAACGTCAAAGCTGTGATGGGCATGCTTGATGGTAGACACCGAAAAGCCACGGCTTGTGATCTCGGCCACCAGCCGTTCCATCAGGCCGGTTTTGCCAGCATTTTTCCAACCTGTAACACCGTAAATTTTCATGGAATATCCTTTAAAAGATCGGCAGCCTGCGCCAGATCTTCGGGGGTGTTGACGTTAAAGAACGGATCGACCCCATAGCCAGAGAACAGCGCCTCGCGCCCATTGTGACGCCGTGTCCACATCACTACCTTACGCAGACCGTCACCCAGCGCGGCCCGCAAATCTTCACGCAGCGCCACAGGCCAAAGGCCAAAAGTAGGGTGACGCACCTGACCACGCGCGGCGTCGGGTGTCGCGGCCAAAACCAGTGGATGCTCCATTCCGGCAGAGGCCTCTATGAGGCGCGCCACCAAATCCGTTGGGAAAAACGGTGTGTCGGCAGCGGCGGTAACGATGCGGTCTACACCTTGGTCTGCGGCCCAGTCGAGCCCCGCCAAAACCCCCGCAAGTGGGCCGGGATAATCGGCGATACTGTCGGCAATCACCGGCAAACCAAGATCGGCGAACCGCGCGAGATCACCATTGGCATTCAGCGCCATTCCCGCCACCTGCGGGGCAAGACGCCCGCTGACCCGGGCCAACAAGCTTTGATCGTGCAACTTCAACAGCCCCTTATCGCCACCGCCCATGCGTCGCGCCAATCCACCGGCCAAGATAACCCCCAGCGGCGCGGTCATGCGCGACCTCCCTTGCGCCGCGACCGTTGGCTTTCCTCATCCACCAAAGCCGGGTCTGCATCGCGCAGCAACCGTTCATCCCCCGACAGGCACACGAACCGCTTGCCACGCATGCGCCCAATCAAAGTCAGCCCGACCTGCTGGGCAATCTCGACCCCCCATGCGGTAAACCCCGACCGTGACGCCAGCACCGGAATACCCATCATCGCAGTTTTGATCACCATCTCCGAGGTCAAGCGACCCGTGGTATACAGGATCTTGTCAGCAGCAGAAATCTGTTCGCTTAACATCCAGCCGGCAATTTTGTCGACCGCGTTGTGCCGACCGACATCTTCCATATAAACCAACGGCCGGTCCTCACGACATAGCACTGTGCCGTGTATCGCCCCAACGTCCAGATACAGGCTGGGCGTTCGGTTAATTTTAGCAGCCAGCGCGTACAGCCATGACGTCTTAACCGGGCTGGCCGGCAGATGCACCTCTTCCAAACCCTCCATCATATCGCCAAAAACCGTCCCCACGGCACAGCCGCTGGTGCGGGTTTTCTTTTTCAACTTGTCTTCAAAACTGGTTTGGGTTGCGGTACGCACCACCACAGTTTCGAGTTCTTCGTCATAGGATATGCCTGTAACATCCGCATCATCTGGCAACATGCCTTGATTGCGCAAAAACCCCAGCGCCAGATATTCGGGGTAATCCCCAATTGTCATCGCCGTGACAATTTCCTGTGCGTTGAGAAAAATCGTTAATGGGCGTTCTTCGACCACTGACAGCACACTTTTTTTGCCATCTTGATCAATACCGTCCACCGCGCGGCTCAACCCGCGGCGGGACAGATCTGGTGCAATCAAGTACTCGCTCAGGTTATCTTGGGTTGCCACCGAATTTATCCTCTCATGCGCCGTATTGGCAACCAAGGATGAAACCAAAGCGCCCCTGAGTGCAACCATGAATCTCAAAAACGATGGTTGCGGGGCGAAACTGTTGCGACAGACAAACGCGTCAGCGCTCATAGCTCACCACAGTGAATAGAGTTGGTTAAGGAGTGTATGCCCGCAAGGCCTTGGCCTTATCGGCCTCGTCATATTCATGCAAGGTGACTTCTGTCACGCCCTCAAGCCGACCAAAGGCGTCTTTTAAACGGTTTGGGAACCAGACAACCGGCAGATGGTCAAATCCCGGCAGCGACGCCAAAAGTCGCGAGGTCCGCAAGCTGCATTGCGCGGCGTAAACCGCACCGTGTGCAAGCGCCTTTTGCAAAGCAAGTTCTGCCACATTGGGCGGCACCTCAAGCGTCTGGATCACAACATGATGGGTTTTGCGCGCATGGGCACGCACATAGAAATCCTCGATAGCCGGCGTCACCCCAAACAGCACATCGCCTTTTTCCGGCAGGCGCGCGTGTCGCACAGTGCCAGCCGGGTCAAAAATAATCCGCTGCGAGGCATTGATCATCACGCTAGTATGCGCCCCGGTGCCCGAGCCGTTTTTGACCATCGTGATCAAACTCAGCGACGCTGGTCCAGAATGATGGTAGGCGGCATTCGCAAGCGCCGCATCAGACATTTTAGAAATATTTTGGCTGCAGCCTGCGAGAACATTCTGCAAAAAAATAATAAATATAATCAGCCGCAAAATCGTACCTTAAAATAGGCTTTGGTTTATCCGTTTACGATCGCAATAAAAATCAACAACCCGATTGATGCGATCGAGACGCGAGTCATTGCCTTAAGCATGCCATCAAAAGTTTTCTCTTGAACTTCAATGTCCATTTCGCCGTGCTTGTGTTCAGTCATGGGATACTGCCTTTTTGATATCGTAGTTTGCGTTTAGCGGATTTTTCAAACCCTGTCACCCCGACATCAGCGCGCAGGCAGCGCCGAATGAAACAAACTGCCGAAACACTTTATTACAGCGCCAGATTGGGTCCAATTTTACATAAGTCGCCGATACACATAAGCCCCATCTTCGCGGATTTCACGGCTCAGATGGCCCTGTTGATAAAGGTGGCTCAGATGGGCATATGATTCGACCAGAGCCAGACCATATTCTCCATCACCGATCCTGCGCTTGAACAGCGCCGTAAAACACTCAGTCGCAGTTTTTGGCTGCGCCAACGCAACGCTCAAACGGGCCAATGCGCCGTGGTGATTGTCGATCAGCTGGCGCATCCGCAATGGCAAACCGGTAAAAGGCATTTTATGCCCACCCAACACCACATGCGCCTCTTTGGCCAAGCCTGCCAACCGGTTACAGGCTTCAAGCCAATCGCCAACAGGGTCGGCCTCCGGCTCTGTGGCATAGACGCCAATATTGGGGCTGATCGACGACAGGACCTGATCACCCGCCAGAACCAAATCGTCACTTTGGCTCCATAGGGTGGCATGCTCAGGCGCGTGACCGTTGCCGATATGCACAACCCAATCACGACCGGCCAGATGCAGCACATCATCTTGCTTTATACGTTGAAAACCCAGCGGAATGGGCCAGACCACATCGGCAAAATTAAACGGGCGTTCGGAAGCGCGTTTGGCAAAAACCTCAGGGTCCATACCGGCACGACGCCAAAAGCGCAGGGTTTCAGGCGCCGGATACGGCTGGACATCCAAACACAGCATACGCGCCATCAACCAAGCCGTGCGTGTGGCAAGCAATGTGGCCCCAGTGCGGTCTTGCAACCAACCCGCCAACCCCACATGGTCGGGATGATGATGGGTAATCAGCACCCTCCGAACAGGACGCCCTGCTAAAGGCCCAACCAACAGCTTTTCCCAAATTGCACGGCTGCGTTTGCTGTTGAACCCGGTATCGACGATCGTCCAGCCATCCTCATCAGCCAGCGCATAGATATTGACGTGATCCAGCACCATCGGCAATGGCATGCGAAACCATAAGACGCCCTCGGCAACTTCTATCGCTACACCCTCTGCCGGCGGCTCTGCCCATGGATAGCGCAGACCATTTTTGCCAACGCCCATCAGGCGGCAAATCCGTCAACACTCAGCGCATAAAGATCTTCGGCACCGGCGCGGGCATGGATCAACAGCCCTGTATGCTCGGGCAACAGACGCAAGATATAGAAACGCGCCAGCGCCATTCTGGTGCCCGGGGTCAGTTCAGCAGCGGCAGCCTTAAGATGATAATAGCCCCCCAAGACACGGGCAAATGCTTTAAGATAAGGTACTGCGCCGGCAAACCGGTCATTCAGGTCACTTTGACCAACCAACCATTCGGTAGTTTCGCGCAGCGTTTCCGTAGCCTGCCAAACCGGCCCTGCCAGATCGGGAATCTGCTCTCTTGTCGCCTCGGCAAAGGCTTCGATATCATCCAGCAACCGCCCTGCGGCCTCGCCACCATCCATAAGTTTGCGCGCCACCAGATCCATCGCCTGAATGCCGTTGGTGCCCTCATAGATCGCGGTCACCCGCACATCGCGGCTGTATTGGGCCGCACCGGTCTCCTCGATAAAGCCCATGCCACCGTGTAATTGCACCCCTGCTTCGGCGACCCCAATCCCGGTGTCAGTACCAAAGGCCTTGGCGATCGGTGTTAAAAATGCAGCCCGCGCCGACCAGCGCGGATCACCGGTTGCGGTGCTCATATCGATCGCCGCCCCGCAGTCGAGCGCAATGGCACGCGCGGCAAAAATATCAGCCTTCATCGTCATCAGCATACGCCGCACATCGGCGTGATCAAGAATAGTACCTGTGCCTTGCGCAACCGGTGCCTTGCCCTGTTTACGCTGTGATGCAAACCGCAGCGCGTGCTGATAGGCGCCTTCGGCCACGCCTATTCCCTGCCCGCCAACACCCAGTCTGGCGTTGTTCATCATGGTGAACATCGCTTTCATACCGGCGTGTTCCCCCCCGACAAGCCACCCCGTCGCCCCCTCGTATTGCATCACGCAAGTCGGACTGCCATGCAGGCCCATTTTATGTTCCAATCCCACCACTTTCAGCTGGTTCGCAATACCCGGGTTACCCGACGCGTCCGGCAGAAATTTCGGCACAAGAAACAGACTGATGCCCTTGGTGCCAGGCACACTGTTGGGCAGACGCGCCAACACCAGATGACAGATATTTTCAACCACATCGCTGTCGCCCCAACTGATATAAATTTTCTGGCCGGTGATGGCATAGCTGCCATCGCCATTCGGTACAGCCTTCGAACTCAGGGCGCCCACATCGCTACCGGCCTGCGGTTCGGTCAGGTTCATCGTGCCACACCATGCACCGCTGATCAGCTTGGGCAGGTACAGTCGCTTGATCTCGTCGCTGGCATGATGCTCCAGCGCTTCGATTTGGCCCTGCGTCATCAACGGGCACAGTTGCAGCGACAGACACGCAGCGCTCATCATTTCGTTAACCGCCGTGGTCACGGCCATCGGCAACCCCATCCCGCCGTATTCGGGGCTGGCCGCAATGGATACCCAACCGCCCTCAGCAATGGCGCGGTAGCCCTCTACATAGCCCGGCGAACAGCGCACCACACCGTTTTCCAAAACCGCCGGATGCTCGTCACCGGCCCGTTGTAGCGGTGCCATCACCTCTTCGCACATCCGTCCGGCTTCGATCAGGATCGCCGTGGTCACATCCCGCGTCGCCTCGCCAAAGCGCTCAGTGGCGGAAACTTGATCTAGCCCGACCACATGATCAAACAAAAACTGATACTCAGTGACAGGTGCGCGATAACTCATAAGAAGCTCCTTAACGGCAATACACTGCAACAGCAAAAGTTCTGACCCTGGCCCGGATTGCGATCCGACCCATGACAAGGGCTTGGCAGGGCTTTGCGGTATCTGTATGACATAGCGGCACCGCGACGCCTAGGCAAACCGGTAGCGCCTTTACAGATTACGCTGCGTCATCGGAGAGACATTATGCAAACGGCACAACTGCCCGCCACCCCGCACGGAGTGGCTGCCGCAAGCAGGGTCTTGGCCAAAGGCGGGTTGCTCGCCTTCCCAACCGAAACCGTTTATGGACTGGGGGCTGACGCCCGCAACGATCACGCTGTAGCGCGCATTTTTGCCGCCAAGGGACGGCCCAGCTTTAACCCGCTGATTGTGCATGTCGCCTCGATCAGTGCCGCACAAGCACTGGTGGTGTGGACCGCGGTCGCCACAAAGTTGGCAGCCCAATTCTGGCCGGGCCCAATGACACTGGTGCTACCGCTGAAGCCTGACAACGGCTTGTCAGCGCTGGTCACCGCAAATCTGCCAAGCCTCGCGATCCGCATCCCCGCCAACCCGCTCGCGCGGGACCTGCTGGACCAGTTTGGCGGACCAGTTGCCGCCCCCTCGGCCAACCCCTCAGGTCGTATCAGCCCCACTACCGCGCGTCACGTAATACGCGGTCTCGACGGGCAGATTGACGCTGTGATCGATGGCGGCGACTGCGCGGTGGGTTTGGAATCAACCATCATCGGACTTGAGAAAACCCCAACCTTGCTGCGCCCTGGCGGGCTTGCCAGCGGGCCGATCGAGGCCTGTCTGGGACAAC
>DDEJ01000053.1:12397-15503 GCA_002336405.1 Rhodobacteraceae bacterium UBA1957 | reverse complement strand
CATTACGCCCCCACCGCGCGCTTGCGCCTGAACGCCACAAGCGCACGATCGGGTGAAGTTTTGTTGGGCTTTGGGGATGTACCCGCCGACTTAAACCTATCGGCCAGCCGTGATTTGGTCGAGGCAGCGGCAAATTTGTTTCGCCATCTGCATACGCTGGATACACTGGCATCGGAAGTCATCGCCGTCAGTCCAATACCCAAAACGGGTTTGGGATTGGCCATCAACGACCGCTTGCAACGCGCCGCAGCGCCAAGGCCTGAAAGCGAAGCGGCGCTATAACGCAGCTATCAACCGCAAACAAAGGGTCACGCCCTCCCGGCCGTGGCCGACAGCGCCACAGCATCCACCCCCATACGCCGCAGCGAATCCGGCCATATTTCATCAGCAGGGTTTTCAAAAATAAGCGCGTGGCTGGCTTCGCCGGTCAACCAGCCGTTCTGGCTGATCTCTTGCTCAAGCTGACCCGGCCCCCAGCCAGCATAACCCAAAACCATCATCGCCAAGGCCGGGCCCTTTCCGACCGCGATGTCTTCTAAAATATCCTGTGTTGCAGTCATCGCAAAGGTTGGGCTGACCTCAAGCGTTGAGATATCCGAGACATAGTCCCGCGAATGCAGCACAAACCCCCTGCCATGCTCAACCGGACCGCCAAAGTAAACCGGCATATCCGGCGTTTCATCACTGGTCTCAATCGACATTTGCTCAAGTAAATCGCCAAAGCGCAAACCACGGTTGGGTTTATTGACGATCAGCCCCATAGCACCCTTGTCAGAATGCGAGCACATATATATCACGCTCCGGTCAAACCGAGGATCACCCATCCCGGGCATGGCAATTAGGACTTGGCCGGTAAAATCAACCGTCGTTTCGGGCGATTGCATTTTTCACACCTTTAAACTTTCTGTATTGTGATCATGACCCGCGACGCAGTGCGACGCAAGCCCGAGTATGCCAAACCACCCGAGGATAACCTGATCGACAGAATGTGATTTGGCTTTTGGGACAAAATCGTCGCATAAGACAGCATGACCCTAAAAAAACTTTCCCTCGGCCTGTTGATTTGTCTGATGCCTTTTGGCGCCGCATTGGCGCAAAATGCATCAGACATCATCTCGGTCCACATCCTGACCGGCGCAAGGATCACACCCGAGCAACACATCTCAGCGCTGCACCTAAAGCTGAAACCCGGCTGGAAAACTTATTGGCGTGCGCCGGGAGAGGCTGGCATTCCACCCGGGTTCAATTGGGAAGGGTCCAAAAATATCAGGACGGTGGATGTTCTCTGGCCACGGCCAATTGTGTTTCATCAATACGGGATGCGCTCAATTGGATATAAAAACGAGATTATTCTGCCGCTTGCTATCCAGCCCAGCACACCCGGTGGCAAGATCGATTTAAAGGGCCAGATCAGTCTGGGTATCTGTCAGGACATCTGTATCCCCCACACTGTCAAGTTTAGTACCACCCTGCAGGCCAATCAAACCGTGCTGGACCCAAAAATAAAAAACGCCCTGCGCCAGCTGCCCAAAACCGCCCGAACGGCCGGACTGCGTGCGCGGCGCTGCACGTTTTTACCGGCGCAGAGCGGACTAATGCTTAAGGTCACCCTCGACATGCCGTCAACCGGTGCCCCAGAACACGCCGTTATAGAAACCAACAATCCATTTGTATGGGCGGATCCGCCCACAGTCTCACGGGCCGGCAATATCCTTTCGCTGAAAACACTGCTGACACATAGCGCTGGACAACCATTTTCTGTGACACGCGACAGCGTCAGAATAACCGTTTTAGGCAGCGATGGTGCCGTGGACATCAATGGTTGCAACAACGGCTAGCCCTGCGCGATACGCGATCGCCGCAACGCCATAAACAAACCCGAAAGCAAATAGATAACCACCATAATAATCGCCAAACCAACGATAAAGGTTAATAAAGCTAAAGGCTTGACCGGAATTTGCTCCAGCCCCGGCAAAGCCACCAGCAGATGGCCATACGCAACAGTCCATCCCAGTGTCGCCACCAGCCATGCCAGCACCATCAGCCCTAGAAGCACAAACCCAAAACGCACCGCCATCAGCCGGAAAGATAAAGCCTTTGACAGGGCTGTGAATTGCCGACCGATATCATTTTGCGCCGCAATCAGCGACGGCACCACCAGCAACACCAGCACCATGCCAAAGCCCAGCCCATAGACCAGCGTAATCACTGTCGGCTTTAGAAATTGCGCCTGCTGCGAGGTTTCATGCAAAAGCGGCAGCAACCCCAAGACCGTGGTCAACGTGGTCAGCATAACGGGACGAAGGCGATCTGCCGTGCCGTCAATAATCGATGGCACAAGCCCACGGGTGCGGGCGTGTTCGTCGATTGTGGTCACCAATACAATAGAATCATTGATGATAATCCCGGTCATACCAAGCAGGCCAACCACGCTGAACATCGACAACGGCACATCCCAAACATAATGGCCATAGATTGTCCCTACCAGACCAAACGGGATCACCGACATGACCACCAAGGGCCGGGTCCAGCTGGCAAACACCCAAGCCAGAACCAGATAAATCCCTGTCAGGCACAGGATCAAACCGGCACGGGCATCACTGAGAAAACTGTTTTCTTGCTCCGACAGACCTGCAAGTTGCCATTCAACCTGGCGCTCTGCCGCGATTTTGGGCAGGATTTCCGCCTGCAAAGTGGTTTCAATTTCAGCGGCGCGCGCCGGATCGTCTTCAGATATATCACCCGTAACCGAAATCAATCGAATGCCGTTTTCACGGCGCACTGTGGAAAATCCGGTGCGTTGCTGAACGCTGACAATATCAGCCAGTGGCACATAGGCCGCCGCCGGGGTGCGCAACTGCATCCGCTCCAGAAAATCAGCCGTCAGCTCACCCGAGGGCAGTTCGACCCGAATCGTAGCGCTGCGTGGCCCGTCAGGATAGCTCGCCGCCTCAATCCCATTGAGCCGGTGACGCAGCACCCGCCCCAAGCCATCGATTGTAAAGCCCAGCGCCTGCCCCTGCGGGGTCAACTCAAGGATCAATTCCTGCTTGTCATAGGCAAGATTATCTTCGACCGCAGAGACCTCAGAATATTGCGCCAGCGC
>DDEJ01000053.1:0-12011 GCA_002336405.1 Rhodobacteraceae bacterium UBA1957 | reverse complement strand
ACATCCAACGCGTCCCCTCCCGGGCCTGACCGCCAGCCCCGAAATGAGACTGTCTCGAGCAGTGGATGCCTGCGCACCGCGTCTTGCAACTCACCCACAAACGCAAAACTGGAATACGGGCGCAGATCGGCATCAATCAACTCGATCGATATGCCCCCCAAGTGATCGGGATCTTTGGCGTCGCTACCAGCCAGGCCACGACCGGCAGTACCGCCAATCTCAGAGATGACAAATTCAATCGGATTGCGACCGTGGCGTTTTTCATAATCGGCGGCCAATTCCGTCGTGGCACGCTGCATTTCACGCATCATCGCCAGCGTATCCTCACGCGTCGCGCCTTGAATCATCGCAAAGTTTCCAGTCACCGAAGAGCGTTCCGGCGCGTTAAAGAACCGCCATTTGACATCCCCGCGCACAAACAGCGCGATCTGACTGGCCAATACTGCAACCACCAACGCCAGCACCACATAGCGTGCGTCAACCACCCACGACATAAACCGGCGAAACAGCCTGTCACGCACCCAGACAAATCCCAGATTGACCTGTCGGCTTGGATAATCATACCAATGATCCTTGACGCTGTGGGCCACCGCATGCGCCATGTGATGGGGCAGGATCAGAAAACACTCGACCAACGAAGCCGCCAGCACCGCGATAACAGTCAGCGGGATATCGGCAATCAAATCACCAAACCGGCCCCCAATCGCCGTCAGACCAAAAAATGCAATGATTGTCGTAAGAGTTGCGGCAAAAACTGGAAGTGCCATCCGGCGGGCGGCATTTTCCGCCGCCTCGACAGGGCCCTCGCCACGACGAGCACGCCAGTCAGCATGTTCGCCCACCACAATCGCATCATCGACAACGATCCCCAGCGTGATAATTAATGCAAACAGCGACACCATATTGATCGTAATGCCCGACAGATACATCAGCGCGATCGCCGCCATCATCGCAGTCGGTATACCGGCTGCAACCCAAAACGCGGTGCGGGCGTTTAAAAATAGAAACAACAAGCCCACCACCAACGCCAAACCGGTTAACCCGTTCTCTAGCAGAATATTAAGCCGGCCAGAAATTGCTGCGGCCCGTGTTCTGATCAAAGTCACCTCAACCGCCGCGGGCAGTGTCAATTGCAAGTCTTTTGCGACCCGCTCGACCACGCGCTGAATGCCAATGGCGTCCCCTCGGTCAGAGCGGTCTATACGCACCGACATCGCCGGCCGTTCACCAACAAAATAACTGCGCTTACGATCAATCCCATCAACGCCCACTCGGGCGACATCCCCTACCGTCAGGCTTGATCCATCCGGGTTGGAACGTAGCACAATGGCGCGTATCTGCGCCGCCGAACGTTTGGCAATCCCGGTTCGAACCCGGGTGTTTGAGCCCGTGACATCGCCGGCGGGATCGACGTCAACCTCTTCCGCAATTGCCTGCGCAATCTGCTGCATAGAAATTTTATAGGCCCGCAAGTTGGCGCTCGGTACTTCGATCACCGTCTCAGGGGCGGCCAGCCCGCGGATCGTGCTCCGGGTGGCCCCTGCATTATAAAGACGCGTAACCAATTCGTCAGTAAAGCGTCCAAGCTGTTCAATCCCCACCGGCCCGCTGATCACCACATCGGTCACTCGATCACGCCAAACCGCACGGCGCACAATCGGTGTATCTGCCTCATCGGGCAGGGTCGTGACCGTCTCGATGGCGGTTTGCACGTCATCTGTGGCCCGCGCCATATCCCAGTTGGGTTCGAACTCCAGCTTGACCCGTGCCGAGCCCTCACGCGACGTGCTCTCGGTGCTTTCCACGCCCTCAACCGCCAACAAAACAGGTTCCAACACCTGAACAATCGCCCTGTCAACATCCTCGGCACCGGCGCCGTCCCATACCACATAAACCGACACCGATTCCAAAACGACATCGGGGAAAAACTGCGCCCTCATGCGGGGTAAGGCCATTAAACCCGCAACAATCAGCACCACCAACAGCAAGTTGGCCAGCGTTTTGTGGCGGATAAAATACGACAGAAGCCCGGTCGCACTAGAGGAAAGGTGGCGCATCGCTAACCGCCCATCCTGCTTTCAATCCGCTCGACCATCTGGACGGGGACTTTGGGTTTTTCAAGCTGGCCAAGAATGCGTTGTTTAGCCGCCGCTGGCATGCGTTTGTTCGCAGTCACAAACGCCACCAGCTTGGCCTTGCGCTCGGCGGTTAGCTCCACCATATCCGGGGCTTTGGGCGCTTTATCATCGGTTGCGCGCAACGGCCGCACTTTGATCCCCGCACCCAGTAGAGGTGATCGTTCAGCCACAATTTCTGCACCGTTCAAATCCGGCGCCCGGACCAAAATGTCATCGCCTTGCCGACGCAACAATTTTGCAGGCCGCGCCAGCAAGCGGTCCTCTTCCCCCAAAATCAAAACCTCTCCGGCTGCATCCAGTGCCGAGGACGGCAAGCGGATCACATAGTTCAGAGGTGGTTCGGTAACCTCAACGGTCACAAAATCACCAGGTTTTAAACCGACCGGTTGATTAATTTGCGCAAAAATCAGCCTTCCGGTCTGGCCTTCGCCGACCGCAGCGCTGTCGCGGCTCAACTGCCCCGACGATACGAGGTCGGTACCAAACACATTCAACGTCACCTTAACTGGGGCCTGTCGCAGCACGCCGCTGTCGTCCAATAGACGCGCATATTGCGCCGTTGAAATCCGAAATGCCACTTCCAGCGCCGCCGGATCGATCAACTTTGCCAGCCGTTCGTTGAGAGAAACCAACCCACCCTCTACCAGATTGACGCCACTCAACATGCCGTCAAAGCCCGCAACAATGCGGGTGTCAGCCAATCGACGCTTAGCCTCATCACGAGAAATCTGCGCCCGCGCCAGACGGGTTGCGGCCTGATCGATGCGGGCTTCTGCCTGCGCAAGACCCTGCCGTTTTGCCAGTACCGACTGGCGCGCCACTGAGGCGGCAAGCTCTGCAGTTTCAACAGCGGCTACCGTGCCAACACCCCGCGCCCGCAGATCGCTCTGTCGCTGCAGCACCCTGTTGCGCAACGCAACCTGTTCGCGTGCCGCGACAACCTCGTCGTTGGCCAAAAGAACGGCCGCAACTGCCTCGCGCTGTTCGGCTTCGGCATCCCTGAGGTCGGTTTCAATCCGCGCCAGAGCATCTTGAGTATTGGCAGGATCGATCAATGCCAAAAGTTGCCCCTGCGCGACCTGCCCACCCTCTACAAAGTTTTCAGAAAGCTCAACGACTTGCCCTGAAAGCGCCGCGCGTATTTCCAATGTGCGGCGACTTTTGACGTCGCCAAACGCCGTCAAAACCGGACGCACCGTCCCGGGACTTGCAGTAATGACATTCACCGCAAAGACCCGCTCGCGGCTCTGTGAGGGACGGTCGGCGCGCGCAGCCTTTTCGTCCAGCGCGGTTTTTATCAAATCGCCTGCATAGAGTAAAACAGCGATCGCCACAGAACATAAAAACAGGCCCGTCAGGCTTTGCCTTAAGAATCGCATTGGTTTAACATCCTCATGCGCCGTTACTTCGGCTTGAAAGTTACATAGTGCTCGCACCCTGCCCGCCAAGGCATTTCACTTGCGAGTGTTTATCCCTTAAACGACCCGCTGGTCTACTTCCGTCGCAGATGTTCGTCCAAGCGCGGCATTATTTCGACAAAATTGCACGGTTTGTGCCGAAAATCGAGCTGTTTGATAAGAATTTCATCCCAAGCATCCCGACACGCCCCAGGGCTACCGGGCAGCGCAAATAAATACGTGCCGCCTGCCACCCCAGCGGTTGCCCGGCTCTGCACGGCTGAAGTGCCAATTTTTTGCATACTGACCATGGTGAACACGGTGCCAAACGCATCGATTTGTTTTTCATAGACGTCACAATGCGCCTCGACCGTGACGTCGCGCCCGGTCAGCCCGGTGCCTCCGGTGCTGATAATAACATCAATTTCGGGGTCCGCCACCCATGCACGCAATTGATCAGCGATCACCACTCTATCATCGGCGACAAGTGCGCGCGCCGCCAAATGATGTCCTGCGGCTGTCAGACGATCGACCAGTGTTTGGCCCGATTTGTCCTCGTCAAGGCGCCGTGTATCAGACGTGGTGAGCACCGCAATGCGCACCGCAATAAACGCAATATTTTCATCGATACGAGACATCACTCCTCCAAATGCGCACGTAGCGCAAGCAAATCAGCCCAAGCATCGCGCTTGGCTTCGGGTGTGCGCAACACCATGCCCGGCAGCAGCATCGGCAGTGCCGGTCGGCCCCAAGCCGTGGTCCAGGTGCCCCGCAGCCGGGCAATGCCCCGCGTACCCAGCGCGGCCTGGCAACTCAAATTTCCCATCAAAACGATCACATCCGGTGCGGCCAACGCCACATGGCGGGCCAAAAACGGCTCCATCATCGCCATATCTTCAGCCCGCAAATCACGATTTTGCGGTGGACGCCATGGCAGCACAGTCACCATATAAACGCCACGCGCCACCTCTGTGGCCGTCCGGTCAAGACCAATCGTCAAAAGCATCTTATCAAGAAATTGGCCCTCATGGCCCGCAAAAGGAAGCCCAACACGATCTTCGTCGCGTCCTGGGGCCTCGCCAATCACCATCACCCGCGCCTTTGGATTACCATCCGAAAATACCAAATTTCGCGCGCCTTGTTTCAAAGAACAGTGGTCGTACCCCGCCAGTGCCTCACGCAGAGCGGGCAATGTCTGTGCCGCCCCGGCGGCTGCCACAGCCACCGCAACCGGGTCCGGACCGGCCGATGCCCGCGTTACGGGGCCACCCGCCGGTCCGGTCCCGGTTGCCGCCACCGACTTGGCTGCATCCACGGTCATGAGCTTGGACGGCAGGGCATAGCGATCCACCGGCTGGTCCAAGATTGTCTCGGTCACACCCAGTTCTATTTGCCATTCTAACAGCGCCCGCGCGCCGTGCCAGTCTATTGCCGATTCCATGACCCACAGCCTAACCTGCTTTACAAGGATCGAAAAGACGCCAAAAGACAGCGCGGCATCTTGCCCAAAGCCCCAGCGGTTTCTATAAGCAGCCAAACCATATGGAGCCTCCCGATGAGTTTCACCGACAAGCACCTGCTTGGGATCGAACCCCTCAGGCCCGAGGCAATCACCGAAATCCTTGATCTTGCTGACAAGTATGTGGCGCTGAACCGCGGGCCACTGAAACATTCCGATGTTCTGGCGGGTCTGACCCAGATCAATATGTTTTTTGAAAACTCAACCCGGACACAGGCCAGCTTTGAACTGGCAGGCAAACGTCTTGGGGCCGATGTCATGAATATGGCGATGCAGGCCAGCTCGATCAAAAAAGGTGAGACGCTGATTGATACCGCGCTGACCTTAAATGCGATGCACCCCGATATTTTGGTGGTGCGCCACCCGCACTCTGGCGCAGTGGATCTGTTGGCACAAAAGGTCAATTGCACGGTACTGAATGCCGGTGACGGCCAGCACGAGCACCCGACGCAGGCCCTGTTAGACGGGCTCACGATCCGTCGTGCCAAAGGCCGGCTGCACCGGTTGAACATCGCAATATGCGGCGATATTGCCCACAGCCGCGTGGCGCGTTCGAATATTATCCTACTGGGTAAGATGGAAAACCGAATTCGCCTGATCGGCCCCCCAACCCTGATGCCTGCCGGCATCGCCGAGCTGGGCTGCGAAGTCTATCAAGATATGCATGTCGGATTGCAAGATGTGGATGTGGTGATGATGTTGCGATTGCAGAAAGAACGCATGGATGGTGGTTTCATCCCCTCGGAGCGGGAATATTATCACCGGTACGGATTGGATTCAGAAAAGCTGCAATATGCCAAAGATGATGCCATTGTGATGCATCCCGGACCGATGAACCGCGGTGTGGAAATCGACGGCGAAATTGCCGATGACATCAACCGATCCGTAATACAGGAACAGGTGGAAATGGGGGTTGCAGTACGCATGGCCGCGATGGACCTGCTGGCACGCAATCTACGCGACGCCCCCGCCAGCGGCGAGGTGACGGCATGACCAAGCGACTGCTGCATAACGCCCAAGTGATCGACCCCGAGGCCGGGACCATCACCCGCGCCGACATCCGGATCGAAAACGGCCTTATCACCCAAGTCAGCCAATCCCCCTTGAGTGCAAACCCCCATGAACATTCTGTGGATTGCCACAATAAATACCTCGCACCCGGTATTATTGACATTGGCGTCAAAGTTTGTGAGCCAGGCGAACGGCATAAGGAATCTTTCAAATCTGCAGGTCTGGCCGCAGCGGCAGGCGGCATCACCACGATGGTCACCCGCCCCGACACCACCCCGGCGATCGACAGCCCAGAAACGCTTGAGTTTATCGCCAGGCGCGCCAATCAGGCCACGCCTGTCAATGTGATACCGATGGCGGCACTGACCAAGGGCCGCAACGGCCGCGAAATGAGCGAGATTGGCTTTTTAATGGATGCAGGCGCGATCGCCTTTACCGATTGCGACCACGTGGTGAGCAACCCCAAGGTATTTGCCCGGGCCCTAAGCTATGCCTGCGCTTTGGGCGCTTTGGTAATCGCCCACCCGCAGGAACCCACCCTGTCCAAAGGCGCCGCAGCAACCTCGGGAAAATTTGCCTCGCTGCGCGGCTTGCCGGCAGTCTCGGCAATGGCAGAGCGCATGGGCCTGGACCGGGATATCGCGCTGGTTGAAATGACCGGCGCACGCTATCACGCCGATCAAATCACCACAGCCCGTGCCCTGCCGGCACTGGAACGCGCCAAGGCCAACGGTCTGGACATCACGGCCGGCACCTCTATTCATCATCTCACGCTGAACGAATTGGACGTCGCCGATTACCGTACTTTTTTCAAGGTCAAACCGCCCCTGCGCTCTGAAGAAGACCGCAAGGCGGTGGTCGCGGCGGTGCAAAGTGGCCTGATCGACATCATAAGCTCGATGCACACCCCACAAGACGAAGAAAGCAAACGCCTGCCGTTTGAAGAAGCCGCCTCAGGCGCTGTGGCGCTGGAGACCTTATTGCCCGCTGCGCTGCGGCTGTTCCACGCCGGAGATCTTGAACTGCCACAGTTATTTCGCGCCCTGTCATATAACCCCGCCAAACGGTTGGGCCTGGCCGCCGGGCGCATGGCCGCTGGCGCACCGGCCGATTTGTTGCTGTTTGATGCCCATGCGCCGTTTGTTATGAACCGCTTTACCCTATTGTCGAAGTCAAAAAATACCCCGTTTGACGAAGCCAAGATGCAGGGCCGCGTTCTGGCGACCTATGTTGCAGGTGAACCTGTATATGAGGCTTCTGTATGACCCCGATTGATACACCTATCCTGATTCTGGGTCTCTGGGCTGCTGTGGGGTATGGGATGGGCTCTGTGCCTTTTGGCATCGTGCTCTCGCGCCTGATGGGTCTGGGCGATTTGCGCAAGCAGGGGTCGGGCAATATAGGCGCCACCAATGTGCTGCGCACCGGCAATAAGACTGCCGCAGCATTGACGCTGATTTTAGACGGCGGCAAGGGCACCGCAGCAGTGTTGCTGGCGCGTGCAATAAGTGGAGAGGACGCCGCACAACTGGCCGGATTAGCAGCGCTAATAGGGCATTGCTTTCCAATCTTTCTCAAATTCAAGGGCGGCAAGGGCGCGGCAACGTTTCTGGGCGTGATGCTGGGGCTGTCTTTTCCGCTGGGACTGGCGTGCTGCGCAAGCTGGCTGGCCACCGCCTATTTCATGCGGATCTCATCGCTTTCAGCGCTGGTGGCGGCCGCCTCATCGCTGCTATGGGCGGCGGTGTTTGGGCAGGCGCAGATGATCGGACTTTGTGCTGTGCTGGCCTTATTGGTGTTTGAACGCCATCGCGCAAACATTGCCCGCTTGAAGGCAGGCACAGAGCCAAAAATTGGTCAAAAATAGCCGTGGCCGAAATCAACTTTCAAACGCAATCCATAAATTTCAGAATTTCCCGGGCGCAGTCGTACGGATGCGACAGTGGCATCATATGCGACGCGCCCGCAATCTCGACCGTGGTGCTGTGACGCAAGCGCTGGGCGAGGCCTGTATTAATTATTGGGATAATCGGCTCGGACCGCGCCCCGTGCATTAATAGTGTTGGCGTATTAATACCCTCCAAACCACCGGCGGCAAGCAGGCGCGCAGTATCATGATATAGCGCACCTTCTGTCGCCTCGATAATATGAATGCGCCGTACAAGACCGTCTTTATACCTGTCGGACAGGTCATCCCAAGCCCGGCCATCACCCCAAACACCAACAAAAATCCGCGCAGCCTCTAAGCGGTCGCCCTGCGCCAAAGCATGTTTCACAGCATCCATATGCGGCTGGGCCAACAAAAACATTTCGGGCGCATCCTGTGCAGCCACAGCAAAAAAAACCGGCTCTATCAAGGTGAGCGAGCGCAGTTTCTGCGGCTGTTCTGCCGCCAATCGCAGCGCCACCGTTGCCCCAAAGGAATGCCCGATCAAATCCACAGGTTCGGTAATAAAGCTGGCGGCAATCTGTGTGCTGAGATATTGATAGTCTGCCACGCCATCCCAATCTGCACTGCGCCCGTGGCCCGGCAGATCAAACGCCGTCATCTGAAGGTCGGGGGACATTTCCTCCGCCAGGCCCACCCACGCGCCGGAATGGGCCAGTGAGCAATGCAACAAGATTGTGGGGCGCGATCCAATGCCAAACCGCCGCCAATAGGTCTGGTGACCTGCCCGCAGGTCATAGGGCATTAGACCCCGCCTGCCAGATGTGCATCAAGATCGGCAAGACGGTCCTGACCCCAGAAACGCTGTCCGTCATTCACGATGAAAAACGGCGCGCCAAAGGCCCCGGCCTCGACTGCATGCTCTAGATTGGCGACATATTCCTCCGCCCCTTGCAGCAGCCCACTGTCGGCCAGCGCCGGATCAAAGCCCGCCGCACTGAGACAGTCGCGGATCACTTCATCTTGCGAGACATCGCGCTGTTCGGACCAGCAGGCTCGGGTCATGACATGCATCAATTTACCAATATTGCCATCACCATTGTTTTTCGCCGCTATGAAAGCATAGGACGCCGGGGCCTGATTAACTGGCCAATGCGCCGGCTGCAGGTTGAGGGGTAAACCCACATTTTTGGCCTGACGCACCAGTTCTTGCAGACGGTATTCTTTGCGGCTGGCATGACGTTCTTTTGGAGCGGTGCCACCGGTACGTGAGAACAGTGCGATCACATCCAACGGCCGGTATACAACTCTGGCGTTATGGCGCTGGGCAATTTCGTCCAAACGCTCTCCAGCCAGATAGGTATAGGGCGAAATTACCGAAAAATAACAGTCAATCTGGGTCAAATTTTCTCTCCTTTGCAAGCATCACTTTGCCAGCGGTGACGCACATGTTAAGCGGTGTCAATGTTATGATTCTGTGATCTAGCGCACCTAAGGACTTAGCCAAACATGCCAACACTGACTGACCCCAAACTTATCTCCGGCAACGCCAACCCAGCCCTGGCAAAAGCAATCGCCCGCCGTATGTCATTTCACCGCGGAAAATCAGTCGGACTGGTGGATGCCCGCGTTGAGCGGTTCAATGACCAAGAGGTTTTTGTCGAGGTTTACGAAAACGTACGTGGCGAAGATATGTTCGTCATCCAACCGACTTCGAACCCCGCCAATGACCACCTGATGGAACTGCTGATTATATCAGATGCCTTGCGGCGCTCATCGGCCAGCCGCATTACCGCAATCATACCCTATTTCGGCTATGCACGACAGGATCGCCGGTCGAAAGCCCGCACACCCATCAGCGCGAAATTGGTGGCGAATATGCTGGTCGAATCCGGAATTGAGCGGATTTTGACAATGGATTTACACGCCGCACAAATCCAAGGGTTTTTTGATATTCCCGTCGACAACTTATATGCATCGCCAATTTTTGCTCTGGATATCGAGCACCAGTTCAAAGGCAAAATGGACGATATCATGTTGGTATCCCCAGACGTTGGCGGCGTTGCACGGGCGCGCGAGTTAGCAAAACGGATTTCGGCCCCTCTGGCCATCGTCGACAAGCGGCGTGAAAAAGCCGGCGAAATTGCCGAAATGACCGTTATCGGCACTGTTGAGGGCAAAAAATGCATCATCGTTGACGACATTTGCGATACAGCCGGCACCTTGTGCAAAGCCGCTGATCTATTGATAGAGAACGGCGCCAGTGAAGTTCATGCCTATATCACCCATGGGGTTCTTTCGGGGCCAGCGGTCGAGCGCGTGTCAAAATCTGTGATGAAATCTTTGGTAATCACGGACTCGATTCAAGCGACAGATCCAGTGAAAAATGCCCCCAATATCCGGATCGTTCCCACGGCGCCGATGTTTGCACAGGCCATTTTGAACATCTGGAATGGCACATCTGTGTCGTCTTTGTTTGACGGCGAAACGATGGAACCGATTTATGAGGGCCTGTTTAATAAATAGGCGGCCGTGGCGGGTTCAGGGCCGGTTACACGCATAAAAAAAGCCTCGATAGTTTCGAGGCTTTTTACTCTTAGTCTAGGGCAGTGGTGGGAACAAACGCATAGTTCAGCGCGTGGTCATGCCAAGTTCGGTGCCGACTGCTTCGATATCTGCAACCCGTTTAAAGGTCGCATCAATGTCCCCGCCGCTGGATTTTGCCGCATCATGGGCAGCCTTGGCATCGGCTGCAAGCGTGTCAAAGATGTCTTGCGTGACATCAGCGCGCAGCAGCGCTTGCTCGGCCAGAACCGACAGGCCATCTCCAATTTCGGCAAATCCACCCGTCACCAGATATTCCTGATGGCCCGCGCCGCTTTCAACCCGCAGCATCCCGGGCCGCAGGGTTGTAATCAATGGCGCGTGATCTGCCATTGCTGTCAAATCGCCATCAGCCCCCGGAACCAGCACCGCTTGCACCTGCATAGATGCGAGACGGCGCTCGGGGCTTACCAGATCAAATTGCATTGTATCAGCCATTCCGGCCCTCCTTAGGCGGCGTCAGCTGCCATTTTCTCGGCTTTTGCGATCACTTCTTCGATCCCACCAACCATATAGAATGCACCTTCTGGCAGGTGATCATATTCACCCGCAGCAACGGCTTTGAACGAGCTAACGGTATCTTCAAGCGGAACCTGTTTGCCGTCAGCACCGGTAAAGACCTTTGCCACGTCAAACGGCTGCGACAAGAACCGCTGGATTTTGCGCGCCCGCGCCACGGTCAATTTGTCTTCTTCCGACAATTCATCCATGCCGAGGATCGCAATGATGTCTTGCAGCGACTTATACCGTTGCAAAATACCCTGCACCTCGAAAGCCACATCATAATGTTCTTGGCCCACAACGGCCGGATCCATCAGACGCGAGGTCGAATCAAGCGGATCCACCGCTGGGTAAATCCCCAGCTCAGAAATCGCCCGGCTTAGAACCGTGGTCGCATCCAAATGCGCGAACGATGTCGCAGGCGCCGGATCGGTCAAATCATCTGCAGGCACATAGATCGCTTGCACCGAAGTGATCGAGCCCGCTTTGGTAGAGGTAATCCGCTCTTGCAGCGCACCCATATCGGTGGCCAGCGTTGGCTGATAGCCCACCGCTGATGGTATCCGCCCCAGCAGCGCCGACACTTCGGAACCAGCTTGGGTAAAGCGGAAGATGTTATCAACGAAGAACAAAACATCGGTACCAGATTGGTCACGGAACTGCTCCGCCAAAGTCAGACCGGACAAGGCAACTCGCATCCGCGCACCGGGAGGTTCGTTCATCTGCCCGTAAACCAGCGCCACTTTCGACTCTTCAAGGTTCTCAGGGTTGATAACTTTGGATTCAATCATTTCGTGATACAGGTCGTTACCTTCCCGTGTCCGCTCGCCAACACCGGCGAACACCGAAAAGCCCGCGTGCACCTTTGCGATATTGTTGATCAGTTCCATAATCAGAACGGTCTTGCCAACACCCGCGCCGCCGAACAGGCCAATTTTACCACCCTTTGCATA
>DDEJ01000044.1:31083-32064 GCA_002336405.1 Rhodobacteraceae bacterium UBA1957 | reverse complement strand
TTTTTAGCACTTCCCTCTCCTCGCGCAGAAGGCGGACTTCTTTGCGAAGGCGCGTGTTCTTCTTTTCCACGTGGTCATGCAGCCCAGACATCAGGTCAACGTGTTGATGCTGTTGACCCCGTTTGCTCAGCGTCGATTGGCCACCCCCCAAATCTGATGAAAGCTGCGGTCGCGTTACGCCACGAGTAGTGGCAATCCGCACAGCATCAGGCCAAAACGCGTCTGCATATCTCTTTGCCATTGGTTCGCTCTTTCATAGCAAATATTACGCGAAAGACGCCGGAACCAAACCGGGATTAGACCAGTAATGTTTGAGCGGCATGAAAGAGTGAAGACCGAAATGGCAAGAAAATGAGTGGCGGCTCCGATCATTCGTTGCTGCAATGCCGAGGATGCGAAACCATCTTCTATTTGGAAGTCAGTTGGAATAGTGACGAGACCAAAGCTTGGTATGATCACACTGGTAAGGTGCAACATGATTATATTCGAACAAAAGTCACGTATCCAAGATCTGAGAATAGGAAAAAGCCCCCTTGGCTCCTATCAATTGGCAAGGTTGATCCGCGACTGCAACGCAATTTTAAGGAAATGTATGCGGTTTGTAACAGTCAAGCCTACATCCTTACAACCAGTGGGCTACGCGCCGCCCTTGATCGTGGCACTGAAGTTCTAGGAATTGATGCAGCCCATACGGTTAATAGGAAGTTGGTGGAGCTGCTGTTAGGCGGGTGGATTGGTACGAAAGAACATGACATTCTTAGTGTAATAACTGATGCAGGAAACGCTGCAGCCCATTGCGCTTGGTCACCCGGTGAAAAGGAAATCACGCAGCTTGTGTATGCTATGGAAACCTTTCTGCGACCCACATTGCTTATTATAAGTAAAGACTTGGCCATTCAAAACAGTACCCTCTCTAAACGAAAGTGCCCAAAGGCACTGGCATTTACAGAGACGGCTTGAGGGACTGAGGGACTGAGGGAC
>DDEJ01000044.1:17403-30766 GCA_002336405.1 Rhodobacteraceae bacterium UBA1957 | reverse complement strand
TGAGGGACTGAGGGACTGCAACATTTGTCCACGCACCCACAAGCACTTTATATGTGAGGCCAACGCGCTTCCAGCCAATACTGTCCAGCAGGCCAAGCCTCAAAAGTGATGATAATTTAGAAAATTGGTGGTGAGGCAAGCCTGCGGGTATAGGAGATGGCTTTCGATCTGATAAGCATTTGCCGAGCGCCTCAGAAACAGGGGATTTTCAGCCCGCGGGGATTGCAACCTTCGTCTCGGCATCAAACAGATGCACACGATCGACCATCGGATTTAACTTAAGCTCGTCATCGGGCTTCCAATCAAGACGCTGATGGGCAATCGCGCAGATTTCATGTCCGGCCAATGTGGCGTACAGATGAATCTCCGGTCCGGTTGGCTCAACAACCGTGACTGTCGCAGACAGGCCACTGCCCTGCATCGACGCTTGCAAATGTTCTGGCCTGATCCCGTAGAGAACTTTTTGACCGACCATTGCTGCACTGTTCTGCGGAAGCTCACAGGTCACATCACCAGTCTGGAACATTTTTCCACCCGCACCTTGCACAATCTCACCAGACAGAAGGTTCATTCCCGGCGAGCCGATAAACTGCGCCACGAACAGATTGTCGGGATTGTCATAAATATCCAGCGGCGTGCCGATCTGTTCAATCACCCCATCGCGCATGATGACCACCTGATCGGCCATGGTCATCGCCTCGATCTGGTCATGGGTGACATAGACCGTGGTGGTTTTCAGCCGTTGATGCAGTTCTTTGATTTCTTTGCGCATTTGCACGCGCAATTTCGCATCGAGGTTAGAGAGCGGTTCATCGAATAAAAATACATCCGGATTGCGCACAATCGCCCGCCCCATTGCAACGCGCTGGCGCTGACCGCCAGAGAGCTCTTTAGGAAAGCGATCAAGATAGGGCTCAAGGCTTAGAATCGACGCCGCCCAATTCACCCGTTCATCAACCTCGGCCTGTGCAGTCTTTTTCAGCCGCATCGAAAAAGCCATATTTTCACGCACACTCATATGGGCGTAAAGCGCATAATTTTGAAACACCATGGCAATATTTCGGTCTTTGGGATGCATATCATTGACGCGTTGTTCGCCAATCGCAATATCCCCCGAAGACACGGTCTCAAGCCCGGCAATCATCCGCAAAAGCGTCGATTTTCCACAACCCGAAGGCCCAAGAAGCACCACAAATTTGCCGTCCTCAACGGTGAGATCGATCCCATGCAAGACCTCAAGGCCGCCGTACCGCTTCACCAGATTCTGAATTGTGACTGAGCCCATGGTCGTATTCTCTTCTATAAACTCTGTGGTGGAAACACCCCACCCAGATTTAGTGGTGATGGCGGCAAAAGCGCCAGACACAAAAGGTCGTAACCACCCGGACACTTGTCCGGATGGTTAGAGGAAAGATCTATTTTTAGATCAGTTCAGCTTCTTCAACTTTGGCATCAACCAGTTTCGCAATCTGGTCCATACACGCTTTGGCATCACCATTGTAATCCTGACCAGTCACCAATTTACCAAGTTCGGTCGGAATTTCATTGTTTGCAACGCCCGCCCAGATCGGCAGATCCGGCTCAGAGGCCATCACATTGTCGATGGTCCAGCGCACCGTATCAAGATGACGTGTGGTGCCACCACCAACGCGGTTTTTGCGCTCGACAATCCGCGGATCTGTATAGGACGAATTCCGCATTGGTGCAAATCCACCGGCCAAAGTACAGCGGGTCATAATATCCTTGGAACAGGCCCACTGCAGGAACAACCATGCAGCATCGGCATTCTTGGAATATTTCGACAGTGCAATACTCGATCCACCCTGATGGCCCCAGTTTGGAATTTCACCAAAGCCAACATCGCCACGACCACGCAAAGAATGTGGACCCTGCAGCGGATGCGCCATTTCCCACAGGCCTTTGACCTTGGAATCATCGGCATTCCAACCTGGAAAGAATTCTGCCCAAGACTGACACAAAGCAATCTGCCCAGAGGCGCCCATCTGCCACTGGCCATCCCAAGTTGATGCCACAGAGTTAGGCGGGGAATTGCGCAGCATCTCTTGATACCATTGCAAGCCCGCAACCCCCTCGGCATCGTTGCCCGAGAACTTTTTGTCGGCGCCAAAAATTGAGCCGCCATGTCCCCAGACAGCCTGAGTCCAGTCACATTCCAGAGAATAGTGGCCAGATTTAGCCTGACAGCCCGTGCCAAAGATGCCGTTTTCTTTTTCAGCTGCTGTGATCATTTGCGCCGCAGCGGTAAAGTCATCATAGGTTTTCGGAACGGCGATACCGTGCTTTTCAAGCAGATCCTTGCGATACATCAGCGTAAAGATCGGGATGTCAAACGGCAGGCCGACCCATTTGTTGTCATACTCGCAAATACCTTCAACTAGTGGCTTCGAGAAGTCGTCAAAATCAAAGCCCGGCATGGCAAGGTCAGGTTTGTCTTTATAGTACTGCACCGGATCAATGGTGTCGCGAGAGAAAGTCGACGTCCAGGCCTGATCCAGATAGTAAATATCATATGTGCCAAGCTGGCCCTGAACGTCTTGTGTCGCCTTCGCAAGGACCTGCTCTAGTGGCACAATTTCGATCTCGACATTGATCCCCGTCAATTCGGTAAACTCAGCCTTGAGTGTATCGAGAACAACAGTTGGCGGAGTGGCCTCTGATGTATAGCGGATCGTTGTCCCTGCAAAGGATTTACCAGCTTCTTTTAGGAATTTCGCGACATCTTCCGGCGTGTTATTCTCAGCGGCATGCGCCATATTGCCCCGGAAAGGACGCGCCCCACCCAAAACACCAGTTGCAAAAGCTGACATGCCGATGCCGGCCATCCCCATTTTACTCAGGAAATCACGTTTTGAAATCTTCCGCTGCGTATAAGCATTCGCAGTGTCGATAATGAAAGTTTGCTTATCATAACTCTTAAAGCTCATGGTTTTTCCTCCACTTGTTGAGCGATTATTAACGGGCATCTTGCGCACCCATCAATCCTTGATAGCCCCCATGGTTAGTCCGCGAACCAGGTGACGTTGAACCAATAGAATAAAAATAAAACTCGGCAGGATCGCAGATGTGCCGAGTGCGGAAATATAACCCCATTCAGATCCGGTCGAGGTGACATAGGTCGTTATTTTAACCGGGATTGTTCGGATAGAACTTGTCAAAAACAATGATAGTAAAAATTCGGTCCAGGAAAAGACAAAGCACAGCACCGCCGTCGCAGCGAGCCCCCCTTTGACCATCGGTAAAATCACCATCCAGAAGCACTGAAAGCGCGTTGCGCCGTCAATCATTGCCGCCTGATCGATATCAATAGGAATGTCATCCATAAAGGACTTCAGCAGTAGAACTGCGATGGGAATATTGATTAAAGTATGCGCGATAATCAGCCCTGCATGAGTATCGCGCAGGCCCATATCATGAAAAATGAACACCAAAGGCACAATAATCGCCACCGGCGGCAAAAACCGCTGTGACAATATCCAATTGAGATACCCCTGGCTGCCCCAAAACCGCATACGCGACAGGCCGTATGACGCCAACAATGCAAAAATCGTTGTTATCAGTGTCGAACCGACAGCCACGATAACCGACGACACGATCGACGAGCGGCCATCGTATGAATTATTGCCGCTGGTTCCCATCAACGTTTTTCCGTCCTCTTTGGACCCACGCTTGGAATACCCCAGCACCGTCACGCGGTAATTCTCAAGGGTTGGCTCAAAATCAAATACCACAATCCGGTCTTTATCAAACACAGCAGAAATCGGCTTGACCGACGTCAGCCCCCACCAGGCAATGGGGAAGACAAAAATACCAACGATAAGGATCGATACGAGATAGCGCAGCGTCAGTTTGAGCGTTGAATCATGCATCAGAACCGCACCTTGAAAATCTTGATGAACAGGTTTGCGATGATAACAACCAAGATCAACGTAAACAGGGCCACAGTTGAGGCATAGGGAAAGTCCGCATTCTTGAAATAGATTGTACCTGCATAGGCGGTCAGCGTTTCGGTTGCAGTGCCCGGCCCACTATCGGTCATCACTTTGATATAGTCATAGATACGAAACAAATCGATGCCCCGGATCAGCACCGCCAGAGCAATGATTTTTGACATCATCGGCAGGGTTAGCCTAAAAAAGGCCTGCATATCCGTCGCCCCGTCGATCGCTGCGGCCTCAAACGGGTCTTTGGGCAACGCGCGCAAACCCGCCAGCATTATCAGTACCATAAACGGGGTCCATTGCCAGACATCCGCAATGATAACCCCCCATAGTGCAGAGGTTCCACCAGCCAAAATAGGCGTGCTTGGAGACAGCAAGCCCAAACCATAGAGCATATGACTAATCACGCCGAAAGAACCGTCATACATCAACAAGAACATCATTCCTGTGACCGCCGGTGGCACCACAAGCGGCAAAATCATCAAAGACCTCAACAGACCAAAGCCTTTTCGGTCGGAATCAAGCAATAACGCGATCCCCAAACCCAGCACCAACTGAATCGTCAATGCGATAAAAGTATAGGTCAACGTGACAGACACCGCATCGATCACCCGGTCATCTGCGAACACTTTGCTCCAATTCCAAGAGGGGCGAAACGTCTCGATCCGCGTCGCTGGGTTGCGTTTGAACATCGATAGCCACAGGGAATACAAGACTGGATAAAGACCAAATACAATCAACATCGCCGACGCTGGAAACAACCACGGAAACGGGTGTTCAGACGTCAGCCACCGCGGCAGCCGAATCAACTTGTTACCGGCGCGGCTATCAGGGTCACGCATTCCGGAGCCACGCGAGGCCAAAACGCGTGACGATAGGCGTTATTGGCCAACTATTTTGTTTTAGGTTTTTCACTTTGCATGCGGCCTTGGATTTTGATTTGAAATGAGGCTAGCAGGCAAGTTCAGTTATTTCAACACGGTCATTGACTTAAATAAAGATCTACGACGCTTACATTTTAACTAGTTGATATTAAATAATTTTAAATTATTTTGTCGATAAATATTATGGCTTTTCTGCAAAAATTTCTCATAAAACTTCACTTTACGAATTAACAAATGCTATTTAGATATGGAAATTGCCTAGAAAATCATATCAACTATACCTGAGGCGCCAAGGATAAATTTGACGTGAATTGGCCAGCCGATCGCTTTGACCACGGGGAAGACAACAAATGACTCACAAACCTCTTGTCGCAATAACCGGTGCCAGTTCTGGGATTGGTGCCGCCACCGCCCGTGCCTTTTCAAAGGCTGGACACCCGGTGCTGATGATGGCACGGCGTACCCAGCGCATGCATGAGATGAACCTGCCGAACGCGGTTG
Organism: Rhodobacteraceae bacterium UBA1957; assembly: GCA_002336405.1. Lineage (GTDB taxonomy): Bacteria > Pseudomonadota > Alphaproteobacteria > Rhodobacterales > Rhodobacteraceae > CPC320. The sequence continues at coordinate 25,422 of DDEJ01000044.1, read as the reverse complement.
TAGAGACCGTCGACGTGCGACAGCGCAACCAGATAGCCGACGCTGTCCGCAACGGGGAGGCCGCGCACGGGCCGGTTGATATGATGTTTGTCAACGCCGGCATCGCCCGTCTGGCCGATATTGGCCGCCAACCGCCCGAAGAATGGGATGAGATGATCGACATCAACACCAAGGGGGTGATGAATACGGTCCATGCCGTCATGCAGGGCATGATGGAGCGGCGGCACGGCACTATTTTTATGATGAGCTCGATCGCCGGTCGTAAGGTCTATCCCGATCATACGGTATATTGCGGTACGAAATACTTTGTGCATGCCGTTTCAGAATCGCTGCGGGATTATCTTTCAGATTACAATGTACGGGTGATTGTTCTCTCTCCGGGGGTGATCGAGACCGAGGTGCTGTCCGGCGTTCTCGACCAGCAAACGCTTGCTGATTACAAAGCAAATAAAATCAAGATGGGCGGTGGTATCAGCGCCGAGATTGTCGCCGACCTGATTTTGAATGCCTATAATTACCCCCAAGAGGCGATTGTACAGGAAATTTGCATCACCCCAACGCGGCAAAAATTCTAATCTTCACCCCGCCACTTGGTCCCTTGCGGTTCCCAAGCGGCGCAACATCCAGAATTATGGAACATACAGATGAAATCTCGCTGGTCAGACGCCGACGCCAAATCACTTATACAATCATATCAGACACAAGGCATTAATGAAGATATTGCCATGCGCACCTATACCACACGCATCTTGGGCAGCGAACCTCGGCTGGTTTTGCATGGCGGCGGCAACACATCGGTAAAGACAAACGTGATCGACGCGTTGGGCGATACCTACCAAGTTCTCTGCGTCAAGGGATCGGGTTGGGACATGGGCGTGATCGAACCCGCAGGCCTGCCAGCGGTACAACTGGCCCCCTTGGCCGCACTGGCCGATCTGGACGACCTTAGCGACGAGGGTCTGGTAGCGTCGCAGCGCCGCATGCTGATCGACCCCTATGCGCCAAATCCGTCGATTGAGGCAGTCTTGCATGCCATCGTGCCACATAAGCATGTCGATCACACCCACGCAGACGCCATCATATCGCTCACCAACCAACCAGACGGCGCGGCGATCATTCGGGATCTATTTCCAGATACGACGATCATTCCTTATGTGATGCCGGGATTTATCCTATCCAAAGTTTGTCGGGAGCATCTGTTAAAAGATCTCAATTCGAAACACATGATCTTGATGAACCATGGAATTTTCACCTATCACGACGATCCGCGGCAATCCTATGACGACATGATTGCCATGGTCGACAAGGCTGAGCAGAGACTTGAGCGCGGTCCCGCCCATCCCTTTCCGGGCATAAAACTGCCCAGTGCGCCGCCGGCTCTGGCCGAGGTTGCACCAATCATTCGCGGCGCCCTGGCGCGTGAAGGCGAAAAAGAAGGCAAACCAGATCGCTGGGTACTTGATCACCGTGCCGACGCGCAGGTCATGGCATTTGTCAACGGTGACGCACTTGGTGACTATGCAACCCGCGGCAATGCAGCCCCGGATCATTCGATTCGGATCAAACGCTTTGGGGTTGTGCTGCCAGCACCAGATGCAAATGATTTGGACAGTTTCAAGACCGACGTCCATAATGCAATTGCTGACTATGCAACGGCGTATACTGACTATTTTGACCGCAACAACGTCCGCTCCGGTGGAGGGTTTGTCATGCTGGATCCTACCCCAAGGGTGGTCTATGTGCCTGGCATTGGGTTATTTGGTGTCGGCAAAACCGCTAAAGACGCCGCCATTTGTGCCGACATCGCCGAGGCCACTGTCAACGTCATCACCAAGGCCGAGGCCATTGGCAGCTTTGTCGCCCTGCCCGAAGAAGACCTTTTTGATATTGAATACTGGTCGCTTGAACAGGCCAAACTGGCCAAAGTGACCGAGAGGCCGTTGTTTCGCCAGATTGCCATCGTCACAGGAGCCGCCAGCGGCCTTGGACGAGAGGTCGCCAGAACTCTCGCGGCTGAGGGCGCAGCGGTGGCGTTGTTCGACATCGACGAAACGGCGCTGCAAGACGCAGCCACAGAAATTGGCGGTCTGCCTGTGCTATGCGACGTCACCGACGAAGCCGCTGTTAAAGCTGCAGTGTCACAAGTTATTCAGACCTATGGTGGAGTGGATATTCTCATTTCAAATGCCGGGGCTGCCTTCCAGGGCGCACTGCTTGATGTCAGCCAAGAAACTTTTGAAAAGGCCTTCGATCTGAACTTCTGGGGCCATCACTTTATGGCCAAAGCCTGTGTTGAGGTGATGCAGACGCAGGGCAGTGGCGGGGCTTTGGTGTTTAACGTCAGCAAGCAAGCCCTAAACCCCGGACCCGATTTCGGCCCTTATGGCACCTCTAAATCAGCATTGATGGCGTTGATGCGGCAATATGCGCTTGAACACGGTGCCACAGGCATCACCGCCAATGCCGTCAATGCAGACCGCATTCGCAGCAACCTGCTGAGCGATGAATTCATCCAAGCCCGCGCCAAAGCCCGTGGCGTCACCCCGCACGCGTATATGCGCGGCAATTTACTAGGGCGCGAGGTCACCGCACAGGACGTGGCCGAAGCTTTTCTACATCTGGTCAAAGCCACGAAAACCAGTGGCGCCGTTCTCACCGTTGATGGCGGCAATGTCGCCGCCATGGTGCGCTAGCCGCCTCTAACCGGTGAGCGGATTGTGACAGCAAAAGTCGTTAAAGCGCTGTTGACGAGACAGCAGGGATTGCCAGTTTTCATGCGCTTCAGGATTGGCTTGAAACCGCTCCCCCGTGGCACTCATGGTCTCGGCGGCCTGCTCGATACTATCGAACCATCCCGCCCCAACGGCGGCGATCATGCCCGCCCCGAGCGACGACGCCTCAAGTGATTTGCTCAGTGTCATCGGCAGATTGGTGGCATCCACCAGCATCTGACGCCACAGGGCGGAATTTGCCCCACCGCCCACTGCGATGATCTCGTTGATCTCCAAGCCCTTGTCTTGCATGCCAGAAATCGTGCGCGCGATCTCACCAGTGAGGGCCTCCATCGCGCCGCGGTACAGATGCACCGCATCATGGTCGGGGGACACGCCAAAAAAGGCTGCGCGCGCATTCATATCCCAAAACGGGTTCATACAACCGGTCAAAAACGGACAGACCAAAAGGCCATCGGTGCCAATCGGCAATGCCTGCGCAGCCGTTTGTAAAGATTGGTGCGTAGCACCGCGGTCTTTCCTAGACACATAGTTCTCGACAAACCAATCCATAAAGAACGTCCCTGATCGCATGACCCCCTCAAGGATATACCCCGCACCCGTTGGTGAGGTCATCGTGCGCCAAGCTTGTGAAATTTGAGGCGTTTCAGACCAGGATCCCGTCACAATTGCCGTGCCAAGATTGAGATAGACACGCCCTTTACCAAGCGCGTTCACCCCCAGTGCTGCACATTGACCATCACCACCTCCGGCATAAATATGCGTCCCACGTGGCAATCCAGTCTGCTCAACGGCCTGCGGCAGGATCTCACCTATCAAGGTGCCCGGTGCCACCGGCTTGGCAAATTGCTCCGAAACTACGCCAATAGCGTCTAGAACGGTACCAGACCACTGTTTTGTCTCAATATCGAAAACACCTGACGGATCGGCACTCGCCCAACTGGTGGTGGCCTCACCGGTCAATCTGGCAGTAAGATACGCGTTGACATCAAGAATTTTGGGGGCGTCCTGCATCATCTCAGGCCGGTTTTTTTTCAGCCATAAAATCCTCGAGTGGCCCGGCGTCACATCTTTTGGCTTACCGGTTATCTCATGAAACCGCGCCTCTCCGATCTTGCCGGCAAGCTCTTCGACCTCGCCAACAGATCGGTTATCGAGCCACACAATGGCAGGGTGGGCCGGAGAGAGATCATGATTAAAATATCCCATGGTTTCGCGTTGGTTTGAAATTGCCAAACCGTCCACACAAGTCAGGTCAATCTGGGCACATACTTCTTTCAGCGCCGTACAAGCAGCCGCCCACCACGCGTTTGGATCTTGTTCAAAATATCCTCTGCGCGGGGTGCTCATGGGAATATCTGCGCGGCCCTCTGCAACCATGTCTCCAGCCGCAGACCAAGCAATGGCTTTGGTTGATTGTGTCGAACTGTCCAGCCCGATGACCAAGCGATTTTTCATCACATACCTCCTTAGCTGATTTCCCTTAACAGACGTTTTGCGGTTTTTTCATCCGTCACAAGATGGGTGGCAAACCCAGCCCGCAAAGTTGCCGCCACGGCTGCAGTTTTCTCACGTCCACCGCAAATAGCAACCCGAGCGGGTGCTGCACGGGCTGTATCAAGCTCGATCGCCATAGTTCTGTTGCGCAATGGCCCGTCAATTTCGCACCCTTCGCTGTCGATAAATCGCCCGTAAATCAACCCCACAGCCCCCAACTTGAGATATTCATCCCGCATCGCGTTATCCAAAAAATATTCTTCGTTAAGATACAACCGCGTATCAGCGTTCATCTGGCCGATACCAAACACCAATAGATTGGCCTGCCCGAACAAACCAAACTGCCGTATTAAAGTTGGTTCCGCCAACAGGCTGGTGGTCAGCCCCTCAGTAGAGCAATAGGCCGGAGCAAAGAGATTGGCGCAATGAGCCGATAATTTACTGGCAATCAACGACGCGCAAACCTCGGGCGAGGTGTTTGATCCACCCAGCGAACATCCCGCAACCTGCAGAACTTTCGTGTTGGGTTGCTTGGATACCGGCATCAAGGCGGCAAGACGCTGCACAGTGCGCCCGAAAGCCACCCCGATAATATCACCGTCGCGGCTCATATCATGGACCACCTGCCCCCCCGCCAATCCCAACCTATCGAACAGTTGTGGTCCGGTTTTGGGCGTCGGAATGATATGCACGGCGGTGAGATTATAGCCCCGGCGCAATTCAACCGCGAGGGCCTGCTCTTCGATAATATCAGGGCGCAGTTGAACCTGAACCAAACCCTGGCTCATTGCCTCACTTAAATAGTTGGCAACCGTCTGACGACTAACCTCAAGCTCTTCGGCGATTTCGTTCTGAGTGCGTCTCTCAACATGGTACAACCATGCTGCCCAACGCAACATATCGCCTGCAAAGGCAAACGGCACACGTTTTGCCATTTTATCCCAACCTCCTGTCAGCAAAACTCAAACCTGTGGAATTGCTTCTAGTGTTAAATCTAATCCAACCAGCCCAGCTTGACAAATGCTAATCAAGAATAGCATAGGTTAATAGTGGATTTCAAAGGAGAAGACATTTGAACCTAGACAGTGCGCCCGCAAACTGGACTGCGCTCATAGATGACATCCGTGAAGGCCGCTGGATCAGTCCCCTCAATGGTAAAAAATATCCCCCAGCGCCCTACGACCGGATCATTATGGAGGAAAGTCTGCGGGGTAAAGAGGCCAATCTCGTTAAAAGCCTTGGATTTCAGCCACCTTTTGCCATTGTCAGTGATACCAACACCCATAACGCGATGGGCGAAAGGGTCGCCCGCGCCCTCTCAACCCTGGGACCGGTCACCGAGATCATTCTGGACAACCCCCACGCCGATATGGCCGCGGTGCGGGACCTAAAACAAAAACTGGCGGATTTTACCTCAGTGATCGCCGTCGGATCGGGAACTGTGAATGATCTGACCAAATTTGCGACATTTCAAAATGACCAGCGTTACTGTGTTTTTGCTACAGCTGGATCAATGAACGGCTATAGCTCCCTGACCGCATCGATTACCCTTGATAGCGGTTTAAAAGTGTCACTGCCGGCACAGGCACCAGCTGGGTTTTTCGTAGATCTTGAGGTTTGCGCCTCCGCACCAGCCTATCTGAATGCTGCGGGATTTGGGGATTGTCTGTGCCGGTCCGTGGCGCAGGTGGATTGGTGGATGTCGCACCGTTTACTCGGCTCTGCCTATTATCATGAACCCTATATCATTGAAATTCCAGACGAAATCTTATTAATGGAACGCGCCGCAGGGATTGCCCAAGGCGATATCGAAGCGGTCGGATATCTGTTTCGCGTCCTGACCCTGTGTGGCCTTGGCATCTCGTTTACCGGCATTTCCAATCACGGCTCAATGGGCGAACATCAAATCTCGCATTATATTGATTGCTTTGCAGGTGACCGGCATCCGGGCACCCTGCACGGAGAGCAAGTTGGCGTCGCTACATTGAGCATGGCACGGATCCAATCCAAGATTCTGTCCTCCGAATCCGCACCTGTTCTGTCACCCACGCAACTGGATTATGACGGTATGGTCAACAGAATGGGTGAAGATGTGGCAACGCAATGCTATGCCGAAATTACAAAAAAGGCGCTGGATGCAAAACAGGCAGATGCCCTAAACGAAAAGATCGAAAAACTATGGCCAGACTTGCGGCGAGAATGTCTCGACATCGCGATACCGGTTGAAACACTTACACAGAGGTTGACGTTGTCAGGCGCACCAACTTCGGCCAAGGCGCTTGGGGTTCCGACAGACTTCTACCGCGAGGCGGTGCGCCATGCCCATGAAATGCGCAACCGGTTTTCGTTTGCAGATATTGCCGATCACACAGCGCAACTTTCGCACCTTGCACGTCAGGAGGTTTGACAATGCGCGCTATCGCAGAGATGCCACATCAAGTGGCCGCTAATATAACAGTTGTACTGGCCGATATTGATGACACGATAACCACCGAAGGACGCTTGAGCGCAGAGGCTTATTCGGCCCTGGAAAACCTGCACAACGCAGGCATTCGGGTCGCCCCCGTCACCGGACGTCCAGCGGGCTGGTGTGATATGATAGCGCGCTTTTGGCCTGTTGATGGCGTGGTCGGAGAAAACGGCGCATTTTATTATGCCTATGATCCATTGGGCAAGAAAATGATCCGCAAACACCATGACGCGCTGGAGACCTATTTGAAAAACCCTAACCGGTTCGATACAATCAAGAAACGGATCGAAACCGAAGTGCCTGGCGCAGCAATTTCAGCCGATCAACCCTTTCGCCTTGCCGATTTGGCGATCGATTTTTGCGAAGATGTGCCCGCCCTAGATCCTGCTGATATTGCCCAAATTCAAACCATATTTGAACAGGAAGGCGCAATTGCCAAAGTGTCCTCTATCCACGTAAACGGTTGGTTTGGTGTCTACGACAAACTTACGATGTCACGGCGCTTCGCCGCCGACATCCTCAACTTAGACATTGAGACAGAGAACGCCTCGGTCGTGTTTGTTGGCGACAGTCCAAATGATGCGCCGATGTTCGGGTTTTTTAACAATTCCTGTGGTGTGGCAAATGTTCTTGATTTCAAAGGCAGCCTGCCTGCTGCGCCAAAATGGGTGACAACGCAAAAAGGCGGTGCGGGGTTCGTACAAATTGCCGAGCGGTTGCTCAGCGCCCGCAGCTAAATCAGGACCCACAAGCGCAGCCGGATGTGCACAGCGCCAAAGGTGGGCCAACCCAGACCAGAAAAGCCCCGCCACGTTGAGGCGGACATCAGTAATGTGGGAACACTGGCGAAGACAGGCGCCGCATGCAGCTGCTGATGCCACAGCGCTGCACCGGGGCAGGACAGCCAAACAGACAACCCTACGTCGGACCTAAGTCACCCATCCCACTGTCTACATCACTATCAACATCAACGACGATGAAAGTGTGGGCAACCGGAGATCCGACCACTGTATCAGGTTTCCCGATGTTGCGACGCAAGCGACCCCAAAAATCCGCCACACACCCCAGATTTGCAACTCCACACACAAAAAGTACTGTCCGACACCCTATCCAATTACCCCAACAGCTTAATCAAAAAAACCTCCCCGATGATGGTCTTAGATCATGTTAGCGTCCAGAAAGGCAGTGTCGGGGCTGCATATGGCAATAGAATTGAAAGGTTCAAAAGCTCTGAGGCTTTTGTTATGTGCGGTTTGGCTGCTACGAACTGCAGCGCCGGTTGTTGCGTTAGACCCGTATTTCAGATCACAGTACCGCTGT
>DDEJ01000044.1:11310-16997 GCA_002336405.1 Rhodobacteraceae bacterium UBA1957 | reverse complement strand
GTGGGACTCACCAGATTTTCACGAAAAATATAGATTGTTCGGCCACAACGCGCCAGTTGTAACAGCGGCTTTTTTGCCCAACGGACGCTTTCTCGCCACTGGCGGTGATGACTTTCTGGCCCTCATCTGGGATATGACCGCCATTAGGGCAGGCGCAGATCCCGCGCCCATTGCCCGCTTTGCGCATCAAAGAAAGATTTCACATCTCTCAATATCAGCAGACTCCGCCATGCTGGCAATTGCCAGTTGGGACGGAGGTTTGCAGATTTGGTCCCTTGACACCATGACCCCAATCACCAAATTCAGAAGGCATATCGGTCCAGTTCAGGCCACACAATTCGTCGAAAATGGCGCTCAAATCATCAGCGCAGGACGAGATGGTCATACCGTCTATTGGACTGTGATATTTATTTGAATCTTCAGTTACGCGCTAAAAAGCTTTATACTGTCACAATTACAATTCACAAAGGACAGAGCCGGACATGACAATCTGCTTAAAACTCCAGAACTGAACCCCACCGATGTAAGCGTCCAAACGGTTACTGTAACTACTGAAAACCAACTATTTAAAGGCGAAGCTATGGTACTGACAGACGCCCAAAAAACCGCAATGTCACATGTTGGTTCTCTTGCGCGAGACCTATCCAATTGGTGTAGCACCGTTTTTGATTTTGCCGAACCGGCTTGGCGCGAATATAAGTCAGCCGCTTGGTATGCAGAACGTCTGCGCGCCGAAGGTTTCACGGTAGAGCAAGGTTCAGGGGGTATGCCAACAGCTTTTGCAGCCGATTGGTCAAACGGTGACGGCCCAATCATCGGCATGTATGCAGAATATGATGCCGTGCCTGGCAATTGTCAGGCCGCCACCACCCAGTGCGAACCAAGAACAGGTTTAGACTTTCAGGCCGCCGGACACACCGACCCCCATTCCGGGTTGGGCATCGGTGCTTTGGGGGGAGTGCTGGCAACTAAAGCCGCGATGCAGGCTCATAATATAAAAGGTGGTTTGCGGTTTATGGGCGAGCCAGCAGAAAAAATGCGGGGCTCAAAGCCTATTCATGCGGCACAGGGCTATTACGACGGCTTGGCGGCAATGCTATCATTTCATCCCTTTTATATGTTGCCACTGTGCAATTCGGTACGTTGGGATACCCATTGTGGCGCGGCCTATTCGATGATCTTTCGTTTCATCTGTGACGCACCGGAAACCTGGGGCCAAAGCGACGGGGCGCCAATCCCACAATCTCATAGTGCGATCCGCGCGCCAGGGGCCAATGATGCTCTGATGATGATGTACCAAGCCTCGAAAACTCTGCGCGATTCAATGCTGCCCCATGCTGGAGGCTGGTCAATTTCAGAAGCTATTTTATCGACCGGACAAGCCACTGCCGATAATTTACCAGCGCAAATGAGCGATCTGCAATATATGATCCGCGTACCCACAGTAGAGATGGCTAAACAGGTTACAGTGGCACTGGAGCGTAACGCAGAGGCAGCCGCCACAATGACGGGATGCCGCTGGGAAAAGCACTGGGTATGCAAGTCACGCCCCGGTCTGGCCAACCATGAGATGTCAGACATTGTCTGGTCCGCGATGCAAAATGTTGGCGCACCGAAATGGGGCCAAGAGGCCGTAAAGGTGGCGCATGACATCCAGCGTACGCTTGGTATGACGCCCATGACAGACCCGTTTCTGGAGGACTGCAGTCAATTGCGCGCACCGCAAGAGGCCGAGGCAATTTTGCGCCAAGATTTGCCCCCAAGCCAAATCAATTCAACCTCGGATGATTACACAGATATGACATGGCATACGCCCACAGCCAGGTTCTATGTCGCCCGGCCCGCCTTGAAACCTGCCCCGAACGGTCCCTACCCAGCCTGGGTCATGAACGCGCTTGGCGGCATTCCAGCCACCATTGATCCGATGGTGATCACGGCTGCCAAGATCCTGTCGGTTTCGGCCTTAAAATTACTGCAAGATAAAACCGCAAGAGACCGAGCCATGGCAGAGTTCAAAACCCGTACCGGCGGTGGTATTGGCGGCAAGGCTTGGATGGCCCCGCTATGCGATTATGCCCCACCGCTCGACTTTAAGTGGCCCGAATATGTGGAAACCCCGCGTGGCAGACAGTTCTAAGGTGGCAGATATAGATTTAGCACTCCTCAAAATTGGACCTTAGAATCTGATATATTTTTGATAGTCTCACCTCACCACCTCGTCAAAGGAGCCTTACATGTCACTCGACATCCCTTCCAGTAAAGATCGCTTTTGCCTGCAGCGCAGAAATTTTTCGGGGGGTACTGCGCCCCTCTCTGATTGGGGCTTTCGCAACGAAACCGATCTATTGACCGATGTTTTACTTGGGTCCCCCGCTCACTTGCAGCATTTGTCAACCTCGTCGCTGTCGCGCAAACACCTGCGCAGCGCACCCTGCAACATTCAGGTTGCTCAGGCACAACACGCTGAAATGGTCGCAGCATACACGCATTTTAATGTGGCGGTTCATATACACGAGCCAACTATTGAGCTGCCAATGCAGGTCTATGCCCGCGACAGCTCTGTCATGACACCTTACGGCGCGGTCATCACCGCAATGGCAAACTGGTGGCGTCGTGGCGAAAACTACGCTGCAATCCGCACTTATGAAAAACTGGGCATCCCGATTTATGACATGGTGACAGCGGGCACATTTGAAGGCGGTGATTTCAATGTAGTAGAAGACGGCTGTGTGCTGATCGGTTGCGGTGGTGCGCGCACCCAAGAGGAAGGGGCCAGACAGGTCCAGAACTGGTTCAACGCCGAGGGTTGGGAAACCCGCCTGGCCTTTATCGACGAATACTATGTACACATTGATTTGATGGTAGTTCCGATTGCACCAAAATTGACAGCCGTTTGTCTCGACTGTACCGATCCCGAAATCGTGGCGTGGCTGAAAGCCAAAGGCCACGAGATTATTGATGTGCCGTTTCAAGAAACCATGGCCCTGGGTTGTAATTTTATGTCGTTGGGCAACGATCGGGTGATCGCACCAACCCTATCCATTTCTTTAATTGGCAAACTACGCGCCCGCGGTTTCGAGGTGGCTGCAATCGATATGTCAGAGATCTCTAAAACCGGTGGCGGCATTCACTGCATGGCGCAAGCCCTGCGCCGCGGATCATAGAAGGTTACCCATAATCAGACGTTTGTCTCGGCCCGTTGTTGGATAAGGTTGGTTAACCAATCGGGATCCATCTCGGGCACAGACGACAGCAACAATGCGGTATAATCTGGGTACGGCGGTTGAAAAACATCAGTTTTTAAACCCTGTTCCACCACCTCTCCTTGGTTCATGACCACCACCTGATCAGCGATGGCGTTGACGGTAGAGATGTCGTGGGTAATAAACAGATATGTCAGTCCCAGTTCGTTTTGCAACCGCAACAACAACTTGAGAATGCCCTCTTGCACAATTTGGTCCAGCGCCGAGGTGACCTCATCACAAATGATGAAGTCGGGCTCGGCTGCCAGCGCACGGGCAATGCAAATGCGTTGTTTTTGACCACCAGACAACTCTCCGGGCAGACGCTCCATAAAGACGGCATCCAACTCGATCATTTCAAGAAGTTCCACGATGCGTTTGGTTTTCGCTTCTCCCCGCATGCCAAGATAAAACTCAAGAGGCCGGCCAATGATTTCCCGCACGGTCTGTCGCGGGTTCATTGCGGTGTCAGCCATTTGATAGATCATCTGGATTCGGCGTTTTTGGTCTTTGCTGCGATCCGCCAACGCGGGTGGCAAATCTTCACCGTTGAACTTCACACTCCCCAAAGTTTGCGGCAACAGACCGGTGATGACCCGCGCAGTGGTCGATTTGCCAGAGCCAGATTCGCCCACAACCGCCACCGTTGATCCTTTGGGGACTTCGATATTTACGTTATGCAATACCTTTTGCACCCCGTAACTGGCATCAATACCCTGCAGCGACAGTACAGAGGCCTGAACCGCCTGCTGAGGCTTTTCAAGCGCCCGCACCGACCAAAGCGACTTGGTATAGGGCTGCTCAGGCGCGCTGAGCATCTGGCGTGTCGGCGCCTCTTCAACTTCGTATCCATGGCGCAAAACCTTAATCGTGTCCGCCATTTGGGCCACCACTGCCAGATCATGAGTGATGTAGATTGCAGCCGTATTAAACTCTTCGACGATAGACCGCATCGAGGCCAGAACTTCGACCTGCGTGGTCACATCAAGCGCTGTTGTCGGCTCGTCAAACACCAAAAGATCAGGTCTGGGCGACATTGCCATTGCCGTCATGACCCGTTGTAACTGACCACCAGAAACCTGATGCGGATAGCGGTCGCCAATATGATCTGGATCCGGCAGGTTTAGGGCACGGTACAATTGTTTGGCATCATCATAGGCCGATTTGCGATCTTTGATGCCAGCCCGTATGGTCGAGGCCGTGGTCTGGGCGATCAAGCGGTGTGCAGGATTGAAAGAGGCCGCAGCGGACTGCGCCACATATGTCATCCGGTCGCCCCAGAATTTGCGCTTTCCTTCATCCGATAATTTGGCCAAGTCAACACCGTCAAAGATGATTTCGCCTTCAGTGATGCGGCAGCCGGGTTGGGTATATCCCATCGCGGCCAGACCAAGCGTTGACTTGCCTGCTCCTGATTCACCGATCAACCCCAGCACCTCGCCCGCGCGCAGTGTCAGATCAACACCCTTTACGATATCGTGCCATTTTTCATCAGAAAATCCTTGGATTTTCAGGCCCTTAATCGACAGCAGGATATCGCCTTTTTTCGTTCTCTCACTCATCACGCAACCCACTTGTCTTGTGCAGAAACCAATCCACCACAAAATTGACCGCCACCGTCAACAGCGCAATCGCCGCCGCCGGCAGCAAGGGGGTCAAACCAGCTTTAAGATCATATTGGGCGAATTGGATCAGGGACGCATTGTCGCGCACCATCGACCCCCAATCGGCTGTGGGTGGCTGAATGCCAACTCCGAGGAACGAAAGCGCTGCAATCGACAAAAATACAAAACAGAACCGCAGACCAAATTCCGCAATCAGTGGCGGCATAATATTGGGAAGAATTTCGCGCCGCATGATCCAGCCAAGACCCTCGCCGCGCAAACGCGCTGCTTCAACGTAATCCATCACCACCACGTTGAGCGCCACAGCGCGGGTCAGGCGGAAGACGCGTGTCGAGTCTAATACCGCGATGATCATGATCAAATTTGTTACGGTAGAACCAAAAATTGATAGTAAGACCAGCGCAAATATCAGACTAGGGATTGCCATCAACACATCGACCGATCGGCTTAAAAGCTGATCCAGCCAGCCGCGATCGATGGCCGCCGCCAAACCAAGGCTGCCGCCAATGAAAAAGGCCAGCAAGGTGGTGGCCACGGCAATGCCAACGGTGTTCCGCGCGCCATAAATCATCCGCGAAAAGATATCGCGGCCAATTTGATCAGTGCCAAATATAAACTCGGAACTCCAGGGAGCATAAGGCGCTGCAAACACTTCGGCCTCGCCATGGGGTGCCAGAGCCGGGGCAAAAATACCCACAATTGCATAGGCTAAAATCACCAGCATGCCAAACCGAGCGCTCCACGGAGATTTTTTAAGATCCAGTACCAGTTTATCCCAAAAGCTTCTGTGCTCTTGCGGCGCACCGACCTCGGCCAGAGC
>DDEJ01000044.1:8346-10975 GCA_002336405.1 Rhodobacteraceae bacterium UBA1957 | reverse complement strand
GAATAGGTGTCGGGCTCTTGTGTCATTTTGGATGCAGCAATCTTGGGTTGGTGATAATGCCAATAATATCGGCAATCAGGTTGAGAAGAATATAGGTCATTGCAAAAATCAGCGCACAGCCCTGTACCACGGGTATATCACGCGCCGTTACAGCATCGACCATCAATTGTCCGATACCAGGATAGACAAACACAACTTCGACCACCACAACCCCGACCACCAGATAGGCCAGATTAAACGCAATCACCGTGGCGATTGGTGCCCAGGCATTGGGCAGTGCGTGCTTTAAGATCACCTCAGACCGCGACGCCCCCGACAACCGTGCCATCTGAATATAGGGGCTGGCCAGAAGATTGATAATCGCCGCCCGAGTCATCCGCATCATATGCGCAATAATAACCAGCGTTAGCGTTAGAGCGGGAAGCACTGTTCGAAAAAGGCGTTCCCCAAGCGGTGTTGAATCGTTCACATTCGCCAGGGACGGAAAGATTGGCCATAAGGATCCCAGGATCAAAATCAGGATGTAAGCCACAAAAAATTCGGGGAATGAAATGGTGGTCAGCGTCACAGTATTAACCGTGCGATCATAGGCGGAATTGCGATAAAGCGCTGTGGTAATGCCCAACACCAAAGAGATCGGCACCGCGATCGTCGCCGTCACCGAAGCCAGAAACAGCGTGTTCCAAAACCGCGGAGCGATCAAGTCAACAACCGATCGTGTTCCCGCACCAGAACTTCCGGAATTTCTGCCTGAAAACGAGGTGCCAAAATCTCCTTGGACAGCATTTCCCACCCAGTGTAAATACCGCAGATAGGCAGGCTGATCCAAGCCCAATTCGCGGCGGAAGGCCGCGATAGTTTCCTCGGTTGCCGACTGTCCAAGAACAGCTTGGCCGAAATCACCAGGCAACAGTTCTATGGCCGAAAATATAATAATGGATACAACAAAAAGTGTCGCAAGGCCCAAGCCCAGTCGCTCAAGCACGGTCTTCAGTACTGGATGCAAAAACATTTACCTCTATTATTCAACATGGGCACGGTGATGATTAAAACAGACCCGATCATGGACCAACCATTTAATCTTACAACCCTCAAACGTATAATATCGCAACTTTACCCATTTTATGCGGAAGGCCGGCACCACAGGCCGGCCTCCTTGTTTTCATTCAATCCCAGCGGTTTAAGCAAACCACCAGCGATCGCAGTTCAGGCATCCGTCAAGAACCAAATTATTGCCAATCTGATCCGGCACATGCAAGGATGTGTTATGCGCCATTACGTCACTTTGGAACAACGGCAGACACAGGCCGCCATCATTGTGAAGAAGCTGCTGCATTTCCACATACATGTCTCTACGCTTAGTTGTATCAAGCTCTGCTCGCGCCTGTAAAAGCAGCTTATTGAAGCGATCATTGCTCCAATATGTGTCATTCCAACTGGCTCCTTCGGCATAGATTTGTGAAAACAAAATATCTTCAGTGGGTCGTCCGCTCCAATAGCACGCAGAGAACGCCTTCTTCATCCAGACGTTGCTCCAGTAACCATCGTTTGGCTCTCTTACCACCTCGACATCAATCCCGGCGGCGCGGGCCGACTCGGCCATCAAAGACCCGGCATCCACAGCGCCCGAAAACCCGGTATCGGCAGCATGGAACTGGATGGCCAGCTTGTCGAGACCCGCCTGTTTAAGATGGTACTTGGCTTTTTCCGGGTCATAGGCACGCTGTGGTAACTCGTCGGTTGTTGCGCGGTAAATATTGGCCGGACCAACTGGGTTGTCGTTGCCCAATTCACCATAGCCAAGGATGACCTTCTCCAACCAATCTTCCCGGTCAATGACATGTTTTACCGCATTTCTCACATCAGCATTGTCAAACGGAGCCATGGTGGTGATCATTGGAAGGGTGATCTGTTTGTTACCGGTGGTGGAACGCACGGCCATTTCCGGATTTCGTTTGAGCAGATTGATCGTTTTGAGATCCGCATTCGCGATGGCGTCAACGGCGCCGGTCATAAGCGCGCTGGTCCGTGCCGACGTATCGCCAATCTGGATGGTTTCGACCTCATCAAAATGCGCGGCTCCATCTTTCCAATAATTCGGATTGCTCTTGGTCAAGGTCCGAACGCCCGGATCATGCTCGGCAATCACATAGCCGCCAGTCCCCACACCCGATTGCCAGTCAATTGTCCCGTCACCGTTCGAGGGGCAAATGTTAATATGGTAATCACTCAGCATAAACGGGAAGTCCGCATTACCGCCTTTGAGAGCAACAGCAACATGGTTCTTGCCGTCTGCTTTTACAGAATCAATACCAGCCAAAATGCCTTTAGCGGCAGACTTGGAATCTTCACCCAAATGGTGGTTCAAAGAAGCGACCACATCTTCAACGCTCAGCGTTTTGCCGTTGTGAAACTCAACACCACTGCGGATCTTAAACGTCCAAACGCTGGCATCCGCAGATGCGCCCCACTCTTCGGCAAGCTCGGGTTGAAGCAATCCATCTGTTCCCACCACAGTCAAGTTATTGCGCGTCTGACCAAACTGAACATTGATCATATACATATCGAGTATTTGACCAGGATCCAGTGTGTCAGTGGTTGCCCCACCGGTCACACCAATCCGCAGACG
>DDEJ01000044.1:2199-7950 GCA_002336405.1 Rhodobacteraceae bacterium UBA1957 | reverse complement strand
GCTGCCAAGGCTGACATTACGAATTGACGACGGTCAATTTGACCATCTGTCAGTTTGTAAGATAAATTGCTGAGATAATTTTTGAACTTCATCCACTTTTCTCCCGTTTGATTATGCGTCACGTTAGCCAGATAATACCACGCTTGCCAGTAAAATTTCGCCAAATTAAGTGAGCGACTGTCGTTTTTTCTGACTGATAGTCAAAAAAGATACCGTTTGGTTGGCCTGCAACGCTGGTTCAATATCTATTGTGAAGTAATTCCTGGTCTCTTTTTCGACCCGACCCATGGCGAACCTTAGACACCCTAGCGGGGCAGACCATCCCGACGTTGTGGCTGAAGGGTGTCTAAAAACCGGCCTAAAGTTCCCGGCCAATGCGGCGCAGTATCATTCTCAGGCCACGCTTGCCGGTAATCGCTAGGTCGACGCCCAAAGCATTTTTTAAACGCATATGCAAAATGCGACAGTGAATTAAAGCCCGACGCTGTCGCACTTTCGCGGACCCCTAAGTCGGTTGAGATCAAAAGCACCCGCGCATGCTGCAAGCGCATAAGAAGGCCAAACTGGACAATGCTGCAGCCGACCGATTTTTTAAACTGTCGCTCCAATTGACGTTGCGACAAACCGATTGTCTTGGCAATTTCAGGCACAGCAACTGGCTCGCTGATATTGCGTTCGATCACCTCAATTGCTGCTTGAACATCAGGCGGCAGCTTGGCAATCCCACGTCCCAATGTTTTGCGTTGTGCATCTTTGGCTTGCCGCACAGGATGGTGGATAATTTGATCTGAAATTTCCCCGGCCAGCGCCTGCCCATGGCGGCCACCAATAATATAGAGCATAAGATCAAGGCCAGCCGTTGCGCCCGAACAACACAAGATCGGCCCGTCTTCGGTGAAAAGCTGTTCTTGAACGTCAACGTCCGGGAACTGTTCTTGAAACCCCGCCAGATACGACCAGTGCATAGTAGCGCTTCGCTGCGCCAAAAGCCCCGCGCGCGCCAGAATATAGGCCCCCATTTCCACTGCGCAGATCCGCACACCATTTCTGGCCTGCACACGCAGCCAAGAGAACAATTTCCTATTGGCGTAATGTTCCGCTCCCCAACTTCCCACAATGAAAATCAGATCATCTCGGGCCATTTGCTTCGGCGCCATCTGGCATTCTACCATCATACCATTGCTGGACATGATATTAGGCCCATCAAAACTCAGATATGTTTTCTGGTAAAGATCCTCTGCCGAAAGATAATTTGCGATGCGCGCAGGCTCCATCAAATTTGTCAGGCTAAACATATTGAACCGAGGCAGCAAAACATAAAAAAGTCCATCGCTCATAGGGTGGCCTCGGGTTTATCGACAGATCTGGTGATCAGACCTGATAAATTGAGAATTTATGAAATATCGTCATGTATACAATATCAATTGACGAAAAATCTATATTGTCAAGCCGCTTGTATTTTCAATATTGCCAAAAGCGAACGGAGTGGAGCGATGAATTACGATGTCATAGTCACTTGTGCGGTCACCGGGGCCGGCGATACCACCAGTCGCAGCCCGCATGTTCCGGTAACGCCAAAAGAAATCGCCGATGCTGCGATACAGGCCGCGAAAGCGGGGGCCGCGATCGCGCATATTCATGTGCGCGACCCGGAAACCGGCAAGGGATCTCGCGATCCCAAGCTATTCAAAGAAGTGGTCGACCGGGTCCGTGACAGCGATACAGACGTGGTGATCAACCTAACAGCAGGCATGGGCGGCGATTGGGTGCCCTCAGCACAAGATCCGGCGATGCCCGGCCCCGGCACCGATATGATCAGTGCCGAAGAACGTCTGCGCCATGTGCAAGACTGCCTGCCCGAAATCTGTTCGCTTGATTGTGGCACACTTAATTTTGGTGATGGCAACGAGATTTATATCTCGACACCGCCCATGCTGCGCAAAATGGCCGAACTGACGAAACAATGGGGTGTCAAACCAGAATTGGAAGTGTTCGAATTGGGCCACATCCGCTTTGCAACGCAAATGATCGCCGAAGGCCTGATAGCCGATCCACCGATGTTCCAGATTTGTCTCGGCATTCCTTGGGGTGCGGATCAAAGCGTGGATACAATGAAAGTCATGAAAGATCATCTGCCGGTTGGTGCGACTTGGGCCGGCTTTGGGATCTCGCGGATGCAGATGCCAATGGCTGCAACAGCTATTGCGATGGGGGGAAATATTCGCGTCGGGCTGGAAGACAATATTTATCTCGACAAAGGTGTTTTGGCGACAAACGACCAATTGGTCACCCGCGCCGTCGAGATCTTAGACCGGATGGGCGCACGCGCCCTCACCCCGCAAGAAGCCCGTAACAAATTGAGCCTAACGGGTGCAGGCAACTAGACGAATGTGTCCTTTTTTCAAATGAGGCCAGACAACATTCGATCAATGGCCGCAAAACATCATCCACGCAGGAGCATAAAGTGACCGCAGTTGTATCCCATGAAAACGAGCTTTTACTCAACACCGTACAATGTTTTTTGAACGATGAAATCTACCCGCATGAAGACGCGGTCGATCGCTCCGGCGAGGTTCCGCTAGAATTGGGGCGTCAGATCGAGGCCCGCGCCAAACAAGTGGGCCTGTTTGCCGCAAACCTGCCTGAAGATGTCGGCGGGGGCGGCCTCAATTACACGTCATCTGCCATTGTCGAGCGCGAATATGGCAAAACCACTCATGCGCTACAATCGTGGATTGCGCGCCCAACTGAATTGCTGCTGGCGTGTGAAGGAGATCAGATTGCGCGGTATCTCGATCCCTGTGTTACCGGCGAGAAACGCGAGCTTTTCGCCCTGACAGAACCTGAGGCCGGATCAGATGTTATGGGTATGAAAACCAATGCGAAACGCGACGGACACGATTGGATATTGAACGGCTCAAAACATTTCATCTCAGGACCGGTAATGCCCGACTTTGCGATCGTCTTTGCCGCCACAGGTATTGATGAGACGCCACGCGGACCCCGCAAGCGTGTGACCGCCTTTTTGGTTGATGTAGGCCTGCCCGGCTTTGATTGTCGAGAAGGCCATAAATGCGTCAGCTATCGCGGGTATAAAACTTTCCAGCTGAGTTTTGACAATGTGCGACTAGGTCCTGATCAAATCTTGGGCGAAGAGGGGCACGGTCTGGAACTGTCCGGAAAATGGCTGGGAATGGGCCGCATTTGGGTTGGGGCAACCTGCTGTGGCAAAGCCGAGCGGCTTATGGATATGGCTGCAGATTGGGCGGCCAACCGCAAACAGTTTGGCAAACCGATCGGCACATTTCAGGCCACGGGATTCCGATTGGCGGATATGGCAATTGGTCTTAGAACAGCCGATTTGCTGGTGACAGACGCAGTGCGTCGTGCCGATGAGGGGATCATGCAAGATATGGATGCGGCCATGGTCAAGGTCTATTGCTCTGAGATGTTGAACAAGGTCGCGGATGACACCGTGCAAATTTTTGGTGGCATGGGGTTGATGGAGGAAATGCCAATACAACGCCTCTGGCGTGACAGCCGGTTGGAACGCATCTGGGACGGCACCTCGGAAATCCAGCGCCATATTATAACGCGCTCGATCCTGAGGCCGCTGGGGGGATGACCCCACAAAAGCGGAGACATTTTGAGCGGTTGTTAAACCCGCGTCATATCGCCTTTATTGGCGGCGCTGACGCCATAATTGCGATTGGCGAAGCCCGCAGACGGGGGTTTGAAGGGAATTATTGGCCCGTAAACCCCAGGCGTGATCAGATGGGCGGTCTGGCGTGCTTTGACAGCGTTGACGACCTGCCTGAAGCACCGGATGCAGTTTTTCTGGCCATCCCTGCCGCGGCGGCTGTGGACACGCTGGAAAAACTCGAAAAAATGGGGGCTGGCGGCGTGGTGTGTTATACGGCCGGTTTTAAAGAATCCGGTCCAGATGGCGACGCGCTGGAACAACGCTTGAAAGATATCGTCGGGGATATGGCCCTGATTGGCCCAAATTGTTACGGCGTGATCAATTATCTCGATAATGTGGCGCTGTGGCCATTTGCCCACGGCGGTAAGTCCCCAGGTTACGGCGCTGCTATTATCACCCAAAGCGGTATGTTTTCGTCAGACATCACCATGAGCCAACGCTCGCTGCCGCTAACCCATCTGATTTCAGCAGGCAATCAGGCGGTTTTAGAGCTGGCTGATTTTGTTGACGTCTTATGCGAAAACCCGGCTGTTCGCGCGATAGGGGTCCATATTGAGGGCCTTGGCGATGTGGCAAAGTTTGAGCAGGCTGCCCTGAAATGTTTGCGCAACGACACCCCTATCGTTGCGCTCAAAACCGGATCATCGCAGATCGGCAGCCAATTGACCGTCAGTCACACCGGATCGCTGTCAGGTACAAAAGAGCTGTACAATGCCTTATTTGAACGCTGCGGCGTGATCAGTGTCACCAATCCATCACAGATGCTAGAGACCCTCAAATACCTCTGCGTGGTGCGTCGACCGAAAGGTCACCGGGTGGTTGGGTTCACCTGCTCGGGCGGGGGAGCCACGATGCTGGCTGATCACGCCGAAACCATCGGCCTGCAGTTTCCAAGTTTTACGCAGGATGTCACAGCTCGATTGACCAAAGCCCTGCCAACGATCGCAACCGTGTCCAATCCCCTCGATTATACAACACCAATCTGGGGACAACCGGCCTATACAGAGCCGGTTTTCAGAGCAGCGATTGACGCCAGTAGCGCCGATGCCGCTTTGCTTGTGCAAGATTATCCTTACACTGGGTTGGACGAGTCCCAAATATATTACCGCAATGACGCAGCCGCGTTTTCTAAAGCAGCCAAAGCGGCAAAGGTGCCTGCCGCTGTCTGCGCCACTTTGCCTGAAAACATGGATATCGAGACCCGTGAGTTGTTGATTGAACATGGCGTAGCGCCCATGCAAGGCATTCACGAAGCTCTAAATGCGGTCGCACAGGCAGCGGCTTGGCACAAAAAAAGAGCGGAAATTCTGGCATCACCCGTCGCGGCTATGCAACCGGCAGGAGACATACGCCCGAGCCAGTTGGTGAGCGAAGCCGCAGGAAAAGCAATCTTGAAGTCGTCTGGCATCAAAGTTCCAAATGGGGTTCAGACACAGGGTTCAACCGCCGGGACGGTGGCTTGCGACATTGGGTTTCCAGTGGCTTTAAAAATGATGGGACCAAAGCTTGCACATAAAACCGAAGCCGGAGCGGTGGCGCTGGCGCTTGGCTCGCCAAGCGAGGTAATCACAGCGCTTGCAATCATGCAAAAGGCAGTGGGCGAATATGACCTATCAGCCCTCACCGATGATTTTTTAATTGAAGCCCATGCCCCTCAGCCGCTCGCTGAGATGGTCATTGGCCTACGACGAGACCCACAATTTGGATGGTCACTGACGCTTGGCAGCGGCGGTATTTATGTGGAACTATTAAAAGACACCAAAACGTTATTATTGCCCACTGATGAAAGCCAAATTGCGAAAGCAATTCGGGATTTAAAGCTCTTCGCTTTCATAGACGGGTTTAGAAACAGACCAAAGACCGACCTCGCCGCCCTAAGCGCGCAGATCTTAACTCTGTGCCGTTTTGTGCAAAATACGCAAAACCACATGCAGGAAATTGAGATCAATCCGTTGTTTATCTATGAGACCCACAGTCTTGCGGTCGATGCTTTGGTAAGGCGTGACGTAGTACCACCCGCGTGAAACCGTTGTCGGATGAAATAGACT
>DDEJ01000044.1:0-1769 GCA_002336405.1 Rhodobacteraceae bacterium UBA1957 | reverse complement strand
GTCCGAATTATGTCACGTTCAGCTATATGTGCACCAGTTGAACCTACGGCGCAAAAGCTTAACCCAAGGTCTAAGTCTGAAACCCAAGTACGAAATCCATTCTGGAGACCCACAGCTGCCATCCTGTGGCGATCCAACCTATTTAAAATGATGTCACTGCCCCAAATTTTTTAAGAAGGCCAAAAATACCCAAGGTTTGAACGCCTTAGCACTTACGATGTCTGCTTCGAACCCAGAAACGCCGCAATAAACGCCTCACTAATTGATTTAACCCATTAAAGGCTAATCAAAGGCTGTCGCACTCGGTTATACGGCCCTCGTTTCAAACCTCAGTGCGCCAAACGGCTCGATAGAAGGCAACGACCATGATAGATACCGACGACTTTGGTTTTGGCACGCAAATTAGAAAATCACCCTATTTCGACGCGACCATACGCTGGGGTGCAAAAGGGTTTTCCGTTTACAATCATATGTATATTCCACGCGACTTTGGCGACCCAGAGCAGAACTTCTGGAACCTCGTTAATGATGCTATCCTATGTGACGTAGCAGTAGAGCGCCAAGTTGAAATTACCGGACCAGATGCGGCGACGTTCACTCAGATGCTGACACCACGCGATCTGTCAAAGATGGCGGTTGGTCAGTGCAAATATGTGTTGATCACCAATGCTGAAGGCGGACTTTTAAATGATCCTATTTTGCTGCGGCTTGGCGAAAATCACTTCTGGTTGTCGCTGGCTGACAGTGATGTCCTGTTATGGGCTCAGGGCGTGGCAGTAAACTCAGGACTGGACGTGAGCCTTTGCGAACCAGATGCATCACCACTGCAACTTCAGGGCCCAAAATCAGGCGAGGTGATGCGGGCCTTGTTTGGAGACAGTATTTTGGATCTGCGCTATTACTGGCTGCGCCATCTCGAATTGGATGGCATGTCACTGATCGTTTCGCGTACCGGTTGGTCAAGTGAATTAGGGTACGAGATCTATCTACAGGATGGGACAAGAGGCGGTGAACTCTGGGAAAAAATCATGGCAGCTGGGGCTGAGTTTGGTTTAAAGCCCGGTCACACGTCATCAATCCGCCGTATTGAGGGGGGTATGTTGTCATATCACGCGGATGCTGACCTCAAGACCAACCCCTATGAGCTTGGGCTTGACCGGCTTGTCAATCTGGATATGGACGCGGATTTTATCGGAAAAAAGGCCTTGAGAGCTATCCGCGACGCGGGTGTGACACGGAAACAAGTAGGGCTGCGCATCGATGGCCCGCCATTGCAGGGGCCAAACACCGCCTTCTGGCCGATTCTCAAAGGATCAAAAACCATCGGCAAAGTCACTTCTGCCGTTTATTCCCCCCGTTTAAAACAGAATATCGCCTTGGCAATGGTATCGGCAGACCAAGCAGGTATTGGTCTTAAATGCGAGGTGCAAACCCGGTCGGGGATCGTCCCAGCATCCGTTGTGGAGAAACCATTTTTCGATCCTAAAAAGCAGATTACCAATAGGGCTTAGCGGTCTAGCCAACGCCTGATGATCGCCAATTCATTATTGTATAAAATGCTCCTCCAACTCGGATGATAGCGCTTTGAGAACAAACATTAGAACCCACTGACACTATGATTCTGGCCAATTTGGCTTATTCCATATATGAAACGACGTGGGTGATGGAACTTAATTGGACATATTGCAGATACTCCTTGAGGTGCTGTAAAAAACCGTTATTCGACCTGACCGTAAAATAGTAATGTCCGTTTCCAAATGATAGTCTTT
>DDEJ01000119.1:20815-30093 GCA_002336405.1 Rhodobacteraceae bacterium UBA1957 | reverse complement strand
GGAATAAATTCAGTTCTTCTGACACAAGCCCATATTTTAAAACAATTTAATGCCATTTGATGGCGGAGACGAAGGGATTCGAACCCTCGAGACGATTCCTCGCCTACTCCCTTAGCAGGGGAGCGCCTTCGACCACTCGGCCACGTCTCCGTCGACGCGTATACAGCCACACTCGGCCAATTCACAAGTGCTTTTTTTCCATTAAAGTCAGTTGGACCATGCAGCTGTGATCTAGTGGCATTCATGATAAAACAGTAAAATGGTAAGTATGAATATTTGGGGTGGTGAACACAGCGCTGGAACCGGCGCATTCCAGATGCTTAGCTAGCGGAATTGACCACGTCTAAGTCTGTGGTTAAGTGGTCTATTATACACGATTATCAATTATTTTAAGTTGATTACAGTGCCTGCATTTGCGGTCTGGTGCGCCCAGAGTAAGCCCTCGCACGGGAGATGCAGGAGATGCGGACTTGGACCAAGACGAATTGACAACGCCCGATGGATTTTTGTACCCTAAGATGCATTAAATAGTGGTGAAACCGGTCTCTTTTTGACCCTGCTACACACAATCCAAGACTATTATTGCCATTTGTCGATTGATCGTAATCGGAGTGTGGCGACTGGACAGTCATAAAAAAGGATCACAAAAATACTTTGTGATCCTTTTGTGGGCTAGCTTTTGTTTGAAAAATTATCTCAATCAAGATTTTCCATGATTTGACTTTTTGCAGTCGCTAAGCATTCTGACATTTTAGCTCTTATGTCCTCAGCAGTTGCCTTTTCGCCGAGATCGTCAGATAGTTTTCTGAATACATCTTCGTCTCCTGCTTCCTCGAAGTCCGATTTTATTACCTCAAGAACATATTTTTTAGTGTCACTATCATTTTTACCCAACATGTTAGCTGCCCATTGGCCAACCAACTTGTTCCGACGACTTTCTACTTTGAACTGTAATTCAGCATCATGTGCAAACTTGTTTTCGAACGCATTTTTGCGATCATCCATATTACTCATTTTGACTTCCTAGTAATTTTCATTGGTGGCCTTTTCGAATGTGGTAGATACTCATTTGAGACTGCTATGCAAGAACATTAAACTGAAATTCAATAAGTTAACAAAATTTTAACTAAGAAGCTCTGGCTAAATCCATCTCGTTTTTGTCGGTCTTGGCACAACACATAATGTGGGTATTGATACGGAACTGTGGAATTTCTATTGGTTTGAGCAGGCGAGGAAGAGGTGCACAAAGCAGAAATTTTTTTGGAAAATTAATAATTTTTCACTTACAGGCTGCTGAATGCTCTAGGAGCCCTACGTTGCGCCAAGCCTCGCGCAGGTGATCACTTTAAAACCAAGGCCTCTGCCCCAGTCAAAAAGTGGACGTTGATCAGAACAGAAGAGCTAGCAATCTATCAATCTTGTTCTTTTGATTCGAAGGGCCCTCTTCCACACGTTCTAGAAGTATCCTGCAACGCGCTTTTGTGCCGTCGCTATCCTCGGGCTCAGCTCCATCAAAGATGACAAATTCATGAATAGACGGTTCTGCTGGAATTTGCTGCACGGTCCGTGAGGTTGGGTGCCCTTGGTCCAATGCCGGATTATCTTTGCCCCATGCGCAAGATATGAGGTTTTTGGAACCCAGCATTTTTCCAATGCTCCACGTAGTGCTGGAAACTCTATGTTTTCGTATTTCGCCAAGGACTGAGTATACACCATGGAAATTGAGACGACAGTCGCAGGACCCGTCCAGCTTGATAATTGCCCGCATAAAATCCAGAAAGAAACCGCAAGACTCTATCTACTCGCGTCTCCAATCTGTCTGTGCCGAAAACAGGTCTGTGACACCGAGCACTCTCAAGCATTTTGCCCATATCGACCGTCAGTTGTGCAATCGGCTTGCAAACCGGTTTTATGATGTGTGAACTGTGGCCAAACATATTGATCTGTTTTGGAGCTGTGGAATGAAAGTGCTGATTACGGGAGGTGCGGGGTTTCTGGGGCTGACACTGGCGCGAAAGTTATGCGAAAAGTCATATTTATCGCTTGGACAAGATCCCCAACAGGTGATCGACTGCATCGTTTTAAATGACACGGTTATTCCCCAGACCCGGCCCGAGGGAATTGACGAACGAGTGTCTTTTGTGGCGGGCGATATTGCTGAACGTGAGACAGTCGGAAAGCTTGTCGATCGTGATGATATCGTGATCTTTCACTTGGCCTCAATTGTCAGCGCGGGGGGCGAGGCCGATTTTGATCTGGCTATTCGTGTGAATTTAACAGGGACACTGAATATATTAGAGGCGGCGCGGGCACGGGCTGGTGCGCCGCGGGTGGTGTTTGCCAGCTCAACTGCGGTGTTTGGCGGCCAAGCAATGCCAGATACAGTGAGTGACCTGACAAAACAGACATCCCAGACCACCTATGGTATGACAAAGACCATTGGCGAGCTGCTGATCAACGATTACAGCCGCAAAGGCTTTATTGATGGCCGCTCGGCGCGATTGCCTCATATTATTGTCAGGCCGGGAAGACCCAATGCCGCTGCCTCCAGTTTCTGCAGCGGGGTTTTTCGCGAGCCGCTCAAGGGCGAAGATTTTGCAGTTCCGGTATCACCACAGACCCTGCTGCCGTTGCTGGGCTATCGTAATTGTGTGCAGAGTTTCATTCATTTGGCCGAATTGCCTGCAGATGTCCTTGGCGATGACCGAGCGGTTTTTCTGCGCAATCAGGGGCACACTGTGCATCAGATGATTGAAACCCTCAAAGGGGTGGCCGAGCGCAACGGTCTTGTTTTGGGCAAGATCAGCATGTCGCACGACCCGGTTATCGCCAAAATCATTCAAGGCTGGCCAAGCCAGATCGATTCTGCGCGCGCCGAGCGGCTGGGCTTTCCAGCCGATACCGATCTCGACCGTGTTGTGCAGGACTTTATTGACGATTTCATGCCCAGCTAAGCCACAGGCCGGGGTTTGCAACTCGGGCTATTCGCAAATGTCAAAATGCTGTGCCAAGGGCCGTGCCATACATGTTCTAAAGCGCCTAACGGTTGCGTTTTTTTGCTTTGGCCCGTCGGCGGCGCCTCTTGTTCAAAAGGGCGTGAAAGGGAAACATAGAAGGGCTGTGTGGGGTCAGCATGCCCGGCATAAAATTGCTTTGCAAAGATCGTTGCCTGGGATCGATACTTTGTTTTTTGATCAGGTAATCCAAAATTTGCAGCAGTCGGTTTATGCCGATTTTGTTGTCGAGATAGAGTGCCGCAACAGACATGTTCACCGCGCTGGCCAGCGCATTTTTGGGGTTGGCCCCACGACCAGCGGCAAGGCGCGGCGGGTGCAAGGTTTGATGGTTTAATAGGGTTATGTGCGGTGGATTGAGCATTGGCTTCTGGGCAGCCACCTCTTGCAAGAGTGTTCGCAGAACAGCGATGGCTTCAGGTCTGGTGGTTGGGTTTGTAACCTGCGGGGGCGCGGTGCGGTGGACGGATTGTAAAAGCGCCATAAGCTTGGCGATGTGCAGATCAGTCTTATGGGACAGTTTGCCCAAAAGATCCGCTGTCGCCACAGGTCCGGAGGGGACGTGGTTTTGAACCGTCAGGCCTCGTATACGCAGCTCTGGGGTCAGTGCGCGGGCAAGTTGGTCTGCGGTTAACGGCTTGCCCGTTCCTGATGGGCTGGGGGAAGCTGTGTGGGCCTGCGCCACCAGTCTTGCCAACAGTGCTTTTTGGTGGATGTCCATCAACCGCGTGCTCCTCTTTCAAAAGAAACGACTTGAGGGCATTTTTGTTAGTCACAACCTGCGTCATTAATTTGCAATTCAAGGTTTTGGGTTGAAAGTTTTACTCTGAGGGTGCATTTATGCCCAAACGGCCAAAAGCGACATGCCGCGTCGTTTTTTTGCCTGAGCGGGTCGGTTGGGGCTGTCCACCCGACAAAACGCTTCGGTACCGTTGTCGGATAGCGGCCGCAGAAAAGGCCTCGTGCCTATCGCAGTGAGAACGTCCGGCGTGGTAGACCAAGGCTTGAATATGTGTAAGCTCTGGGTTGTTCACTAACGTGATGCCATGAAAAGAAACGTAAGTTTAAGTTAACTTTGGGAGAAAACTATGAAGAAACTGATTGTGAAAGGTCTCGCAACTGCTACGACCTTCGCCGCGCTAAGTACCGCCGCTTTTGCGGAATGTGGCGACGTGCAAATGGCAGAAATGAACTGGGCATCGGCAGAACTGATGGCCAATGTCGACAAGTTCATTCTGGAAAACGGCTATGGTTGTGACGTTGAGCTGGTTGCCGGCGCGACAATGACAACTTTTGCCTCGATGAACGAAAAGGGCCAGCCTGATGTGGCAGCCGAGCTGTGGATCAACGCGGTGCGTGAGCCACTGTTTGCAGCCATGGATGAAGGGCGTTTACACTCGGCGGTTGCCGGACCAATTACGCAGTTGGGTGAAGGCTGGTGGGTAACCCCATCTTTTGCAGATGCGCACCCTGAGCTTGACACTGTCGTCAAAATTCTTGAACGTCCCGACCTTTTCCCAGACGTGGAAGATCCCAGCAAAGGCGCCTTTATTGGTTGTCCTGCGGGTTGGGGCTGTCAGTTGGCAAACGCCAATTTGTTCCGGGCGTTTGACATGGAAGCAAAGGGCTGGAAACTGATTGATCCCGGTTCAGCTGCTGGTCTGGATGGATCCATTGCCAAAGCGGGTGATCGTGGCGAAAACTGGTTGGGTTATTACTGGTCGCCAACCGCGATGGTTGGCAAATACGGTCTCGTGCCAATGGACTTTGGTGTGCCATTTGGTGGCGCTGACAACTGGGACGGCTGCATTGTGAAAGCCGAGCAGGACTGTGCCGATCCACAGCCAAGCGCCTGGACCGAGTCTGAGGTTCACACCGTTATCACTGACAGCCTAAAGCAAGAGGGCGGTATCGCGGTGGAATACCTTGCCAAGCGTATCTTCCCCGGTCCAGTTATGAATGCTATGCTGGTATATATGGGTGACGAGCAAGCCGGTGGTGAAGATGCAGCAATTGAATTCCTGAGCCGCCACGGCGATCTTTGGAAGACGTGGGTGTCTGACGACGCGGCCGCCAAAATTGCAGCAGCCCTTTAAACTTTTATAAAAAACCAACTTAGCCAGCCAGATTGTTTTCTGGCTGGTTTTATTATTGATCTAAAATGGAATGACGGATGGCCCTTATTGATTGGAGCAAGATCACTTTGACCGACCCGCCGCAAATGCCGCGGGAAGTCTTGCGTGAACTTAAAAAAGGTATTGATGGTACTTTCAGAGAGTTTTCGCGGGGATATGGTGAAGCAATCGAGAATTTCTTTCATCCTCTTTTAATGTTTCTCAAGTGGTTTCAGGACCTTTTGATTGAAACGCCCTGGCCTTTGATACTGGTTATTCTTGGGGCTCTGTCTTGGTGGGGATCGCGCAGTTGGAAAATGGTTGTGGGCACGGTGGTAGCCTTCCTCTTTATTGGCTGGCTCGATATGTGGGAAGATACCATGGCGACCCTGGCGATTGTGTCGGTGGCGACGCTACTGTGCATTGCAATCGGCATTCCTATCGGCATTTTAATGGCGCGCAGCGACCGTGTTCAGGCGATGATTTTGCCAGTGCTTGATATTATGCAGACCATTCCGTCTTTCGTCTACCTTATCCCGGTGGTGATGCTGCTCGGCATTGGTAAGGTGCCGGGTCTTCTAGCGGTTATGATCTATGCTATTCCGCCGATTGTGCGCCTGACAAATTTGGGTATTCGTTTGGTTGATAAAGAGGTGCTTGAGGCTGCAGATGCCTTTGGATCCAGCTATTGGCAGAAACTATTTCAGGTTCAGATACCTTTGGCGCTTCCGAATATTTTTGCGGGTGTGAACCAAACCATTATGATGGCGCTGTCGATGGTGGTAATTGCGGCGATGATCGGGGTTCCGGGCCTTGGCGTGCCAGTTTTGCGGGCTGTTTCGAACCAATATTTGGCGCTCGGCGTAATGAATGGTCTAGCGATTGTGGCGATTGCCATTATCTTTGATCGTGTGTCGCAAGCCTTTGGCAAGCGGCTTCAGAAACACCGCGAAGGAGAGCATGGTGCCTGATCTTAAAATCAAGATAAGCGATCTTTATAAGATCTTTGGCTCTAATGGTGCGGCGCATATAGACAAAGTGCGCAATGGCGTTGGTAAAACCGAACTGCTGGAAAAACACGGTCATGTGTTAGGCCTGCAGAATATCAATATTGATATTTTTGCCGGCCGCATTCAGGTAATTATGGGCTTGTCTGGGTCTGGAAAATCAACCCTAATCCGTCATATTAACCGCCTGATTGAGCCGACCACGGGGCAGATTATGATCGATGGTAAAGATGTGCTATCGATGTCTGCGTCCGAGCTGCTGCATTTCCGCCGGTTTGATGCCTCGATGGTGTTCCAAAAATTTGCGCTTCTGCCGCATCGGACGGTTCTGGCAAATACTACCTATGGGTTGTCGATGCAGGGGATTGAGCAGAGCGAAGCGGAGAAACGCGCCAGCCACTGGTTGGAGCGGGTTGGCTTGGCGGGCTTTGAAGACCGGTTTCCGGCCCAGCTTTCAGGCGGTATGCAGCAGCGCGTCGGATTGGCGCGCGCGCTGGCGACCGATGCTGATATCTTGTTGATGGACGAGGCATTCTCGGCGCTGGATCCGTTAATTCGCGCCGACATGCAGGGTATCTTGCTGGATCTGCAATCCGAATTGCACAAGACCATCGTTTTCATCACGCACGACCTTGATGAGGCGCTGCGGATCGGTGATGATATTGCCATCTTGCGGGACGGTAATCTGGTGCAACAGGGGTCGTCTCAGGATATCGTGTTGAACCCAGCAGACGATTATGTGGCCGATTTCACCAAGGATATCAATCGCGCCCGCGTCCTGACACTTGGGACGCTCTCGCATCAAGAGCCGAGCGTCGATGGCATTGCTTTGGACAGTGCGCTGACGCTGGAGCAGGCGATGAATGATTTGGCCGCTTCTGAAAAAGAGGCAATTACTGTGACCAAGGATGGTCAGATGATCGGCCAAGTGACGATGCGGGATATGATCTACGCAGCGTCGCGGGTGAAGGCGGGTGACGGAGATACTGTAACATACCGCTAAAATGTGACAGTGCACCCTATCAAACGAAACGTTGTTGATAGGGCGGTTGCCATCTGGGTGATTTGCCACTGGCATACGCGTCTGGCCTCGATTGAGGGCCCGCCCAATTTTATTGAATATAGGGTGATTTTGAATGGAGTGGTATTTTTGGCAATTTGCAGATTGCCAAGTTTGATGCCGCTAGTTTTAAATGGTCCTGTCTGGTCAGACCGCGCCGGGTGGGCTTGGGCAGTATATTCATTTTGTTTGACAGCCTTGGTATCTTTAGCGTTTATCAAAAGCGGGTTTTCGAGGCGGGACAAGGGCACGAGATGAAAATTATTATGGTTGGCGCCGGGTACGTTGGGCTGGTATCTGGTGTATGCTTTTCTGACTTTGGGCATGATGTAGTCTGTGTCGATAAAGATCTCGATAAAATTGCGCGGCTGAACCGTGGTGAGGTGCCTATTTTCGAGCCTGGGCTGGAAGTTTTGATGACAAAAAACATCCAGGCGGGGCGGCTGTCTTTCACCGTGGACTTACCAAGTGCAATCGATGGCGCTGATGCAGTTTTTATTTCGGTTGGAACACCGACACGGCGCGGTGAGGGGCATGCCGATCTAGATTATGTCTTTGCAGCCGTCGAGGAAATAGCTTTGGCAGCCCGCGGTTATCTGGTGATTGTCACCAAATCGACAGTGCCGGTTGGGACCAACCGGCGGATTTGGGATCGCGTGATAAATGCGAACCCGGCATTGGATTTTGATGTGGCCTCTAACCCGGAATTTATGCGCGAAGGGGCCGCGATTGAAGACTTTATGAAGCCCGATCGCGTCGTTGTCGGCGTGCAAAGTGACCGCGCGGCCGACGTCATGAAAAATGTGTATAGGCCTCTTTATTTACGTGATTTCCCTTTCGTGACCACCGATTTGGAAAGTGCCGAGATGATCAAATATGCGGCCAATGCCTTTCTGGCTACAAAGGTCACTTTCATTAATGAAATTGCAGCATTGTGCGAAAAGGTTGGGGCCGATGTGAAAGAGGTGGCGCGCGGCATGGGCATGGACAACCGTATTGGCAACAAGTTTTTGCATGCCGGTCCAGGCTATGGGGGCTCATGCTTTCCAAAAGATACCAAAGCATTGTCGCGCATTGGTCAAGAGAACGCGGTGCCGATGCGTATTACCGAGACGGTGATTGCGGTCAATGAACAGATCAAGCGCCGCATGATCGATAAGTTATTAGACATCTGCGAGGGCAGCTTTAACAGCAAAACGATCGTTGTGCTTGGTGTGACTTTTAAACCCAATACCGATGACATGCGCGAGGCGCCGTCCCTGACCCTTGTGCCGGCAATGATTGGGGCCGGTGCCAAGGTTCGGGTTGTTGACCCACAAGGCCTTCACGAAGGCAAAGCTCTTTTGCCTGGTGTGGTCTGGTGTGAAGATGTTTATCAGGCGGCTCAAGATGCAGATTTGGTGGTTATCTTGACCGAATGGAATGAGTTTAGGGCCCTTGATTTGAGGCGCCTTTCACAGGCGATGTCAACGTCCCGTCTGGCGGATCTGCGCAATATATATACGGCAGACGAGGCGAGAAAAGCAGGTTTTGACGCCTATGTGTCGGTAGGTCGATAGAGGCAAATATGTTTATAAAAATTACTTTTTGCACCACTGACATTGCGACGCTCAGTCTTTTGGGAAATCTCCAAAGGGCTTGATTGACTGGCGATTGCGCCCTTGTCTTGGGTAAATATGAGCATGGGCTGGCTATGATTGGGGCAAATCACACCCCGACATGAAGCGGGTGCCTCCTTCGAGCTGTGCCGTAAATGACACGCCAGCGGTCATTGAGACACGTCCCTTCTGCCCATATTACCGAGCAGAAAAATAACGCCGCTGTGGGTGTCACAAGGATTTGTTGTGATGCGAACGCGCGGCGTTTGATCGTCTGATAGGGCTTTTTCCACCTGATGCATCGGTTCTCTAAAGAAAGTATGCGCCAGACAATTAGGTGGCGTTTGTTTGGTTTGGTGCGGTTAAAAAGCCTGCAACTCTCGCATTGGTGTGGTGGGAACAGGCACAGGTTTTGCTTATCTATCTTCTGGGTTGCAGTTTGGTGAAGTCTGCGCATTGACCTTGTTTGGCTGTTTGGCTGTTTG
>DDEJ01000119.1:0-20480 GCA_002336405.1 Rhodobacteraceae bacterium UBA1957 | reverse complement strand
TGTTTGGCTGTTTGCGGTTGGGGACCTCAATTTGGGTGTGGCGCGGTCTTTTCAGGCGAAACTGCCATGGGTAAACCACCCGGCCGAGAGGGTCGCGCCATGGGCATAAAACAACCAAAGCTGGTCACCTGTCTGGGTGGTGAGACACCAATAGTCGCGCACGCCTGAGCGCCAGTTGGGGTCATCCAGCCACCATTCGGGTGCAAGGCGTTCGGGCCCAGTGGCTTGCAGGGTGATCAGGTTGCGACCGCGCCAACGAAACTGAGCCGGAGGCGTGGGTGTGTCAGGTGCGGTGACTGGCTCTGGCGACCACAATATCAGCGGGCGTGGGGCGGCGCAGGCGGGCCATTCGCCTGCGGGTTCCGACCATGCCGCCGCAAGGGTCAGCGCTGATTTCTCTGGAATGTGGCTGTCGCCGGGATGACGGCGGGTGATGTGGTCAAGGCCAATCCGCGCGCCAATCCTGCCAATCAGATCTTCGATGGCCACGGTTTGTGTGATGGTTGCAACCTTAGTCGCAGTGGGGGCGGAAGGGTTGTCTAGACGCTGGTGTTGTTGGTGTGGTTGCAGCGGTTCGGTTTGTATGGCTTCGAGGCGCAGCATATCAATGCCGAAGCCTGCATCAATCTTGGCGATTTTCAGCACCAAAAGTGGGTATATCCGCTCGGGGTCACTGCTGGCGCGCGCCAGACCGACATCGAAACATTGCATGGTTTGGTCACAGCGATAGGCTTGTAGGCGCAGTTGCCGCGCGCCGCGGTTTGCGGCTGCCAGCTTGCTGCAAAGCCGTGGTAATAGCCGCTTGACTGCGGCCGTAAGATCGCTTTCCAGCCCAATCGGTTCGGGCAGCGTCAGCCGTATGGCAAAGACAGGCAGCGCTGCCGCTGGCGAGATTGGCTCGGCGGCGCTGCCAAAGGCCTGATCCAAGCGCAACACCAAACCCTTGCCAAAGCGACGGGCCAAGGCGGCGCGGGGCTGGCCGGCCAGATCGCCAATGCGGCGCAGACCAAGGCGTGAAAGTTGTTCAAGAAGGGTGGTTTCTAATCGCAATGCGGCCACTGGCAAATCGTGTAACAGGCTATGGGCCTGTCCCGGGGGGGCGATGCTGTGGCTCGCCTGACCGTCAGCGGTTGCGTGCCGGGCTGCACCTGTCAGCTCATATGTACGACGCTTGCGGGCCCGAGTGCGGGTCGCGCGCGCCTCTTGATCGATTGCATCGCTATTAAGGTGGGTGGCAGTGGCTTGGCCGGCGTAATGCGCCAGCGCCCAAGCCGCCCCCAGCGTATCGGCCAATCCGATCCGGACACTTAGGTTCAGCGTGCCACATTCTTGTTCGATCTGACCAATCAATCCGGCTTCTCCGCCAAACAGATGGGCACAACCGGTCACATCCAGTATCAGACTATCGGGGGTGACGGCGTTGACCCAGGGCGAATATTTTCCTGCCCAGCGTTGCAGCCGGGTGAGAAACAGCGCCTCGGATGACGGGTTTTGACTGCGCGTCACGAGGGTGTGGCACATGGCTTGTGCGTCTCGCAACGGCTGCCCGGGGTGCAGCCCTGCGGCTGAGGCGGCCTGAGATAAAGACCACAGAACCTGTGCCTGAGCTTTGTTCTGGACCACGGCAAAAGGGGTGTTGGGGTCACATATAGCGCTGCGCAGCAATTGCTCAGCGCCCAGACGGGGAAACCATAGGGATAAGATACGACGTGAGGGCATATTTATGTTCATGTTTTGTTCCAATATAAGATAGGCATCTCTTTCTCGTGAGTCGAGTCCTGCAAAAGCGGGGGGTGGGGCTATGCAGATGGTCTGTTGCAGCCTTCTAAAGAAAAGAATTCTCCGCAGTTCACGCCAAAAGGTGGGGCGGTGAATTTGCCTCATAACATTCTCCAGCTGCCGGCGCCCAAATTACGACACAACACGGCAACGGTTGACAAAATTGCTGACCCGCTCAGTGTATAAACCATATTTTTAATATGTATCGACAGGAGCTCAAATTATGCCAATTTTAAAACCGGCGCAGGATCAGGTTTAACGGCGCGGTGTGATTGAAGACCATTTTTCAAAGTTGCACTATTGTTCTCACCGGGGAGATCACCCATCAACTTGCACAACGCGTCACAGAGCATATGCTGGCGCTGGCTGAGACAAGTGATGATCCGATCAATATGATTATCAGCTCTCCCGGGGGGCATGTGGAATCTGGCGATATGGTACATGACATGATCAAATTTATCCGTTCCCAGGTGCGTACGATTGGCAGCGGTTGGGTGGCCAGTGCCGGGGCGTTGATCTTTGTGGGGGCTGATATCAAAGATCGTTACTGTTTGCCCAATACACGATTTTTAGTACATCAATCCAGTGGCGGTATCGGTGGCAGCGCGTCGGATATGGAAATTCAGGCAAACCAGATCCGGCATATGCGGTTGCGGTTTGAGGCCCTGTTTGCTCGGGCAACGGGACAAACTGAGGCACGGATCAAAGCAGATACAAAACGAGATTTTTGGCTTAATACCGACGCGGCGCTGTCATATGGTCTGGTGGGGCGGGTTATTGCTTCGGTCACAGAGTTGTCGTGACATCTGCGTTGATCATACGCCCCGCAACTGTGGAGGATCGCGATCAGATCTGGGCTGTGCTCAAACCGGTGTTCCGGGCCGGTGACACCTATGCAATCGATCCGTTGATTTCGCGCAGGACCGCATTGGAGTATTGGTGCAGTGCCAGCCGCTCGGTCTGGGTTGCGATCAAGGACGCACAGGTGGTGGGCAGCTACTATCTTTGCGCCAATCAATCTGGCGGCGGCAAGCATGTGTGCAATTGTGGGTTTGTCACCAGCCCCAAAGCACAGGGGCAGGGTGTGGCGCGCGGCATGCTGGACCATGCGTTAGAGGCGGCGCGCCAGACCGATTACCGCGCGATGCAGTTTAATTTTGTCGTTGCAACAAATCACCGGGCGCTGGCGCTGTGGCAAAGGGCCGGGTTTGATGTTGTTGGGCGATTGCCTGGAGCGTTTCAGCACCCCACGCAAGGCTATGTTGACGCGCTGATTTTATATCAAACGCTTTAGTAGTCCTGATACTGCGTATTTGAACCGGGAGGATACTTTGATTTCAGTGTTTTATGCGCAATGTGATTGACCTCGCTTGTGCAAGTGATACCTGCGAGCTATGCTGGCTATTTTCCTGAAAACCCTGCCTTTTTTTGGCGTGATCTGTCTGGGCTATTGCGCTGGGCGCAGTCAGTTTTTTAATCAGCAGGCCACGGCGTATCTGACCAAGTTCGTGTTTTACTTTGCGCTTTCTGCGATGCTGTTTCGATTTTCATCCGCGATGTCGTTGGGTGAGGTTTTTGACGGCTCATTTGTCCTGGCCTATTTTCTGGGCACGGTGGTCGTTTATGCTCTGGCCACTGCAGTGGCACTTTGGCGGCAAAAGCCGATGGCCGAAGCTGCGATTGAGGCGCAATGTGCAGTGATTGGGAATGTCGGATTTCTGGGTATTCCGATGCTGATTTTACTGCTTGGGCCAAAGGCGATTGGTCCGGTGATGTTGGTGCTGGCGGTCGATTTGATTTTCTTTGGCAGTCTTGTGGTGATGCTGGTTACGGGATCTCGTGGCGGCCAAGCTGGTTTTGCGCTGCTCGCAACCTCGGCCTTGGGTCTGGTCAAAAACCCAATGATCGTCTCTATATCGCTTGGATTATGCTGGTCGGCGCTGTCATTGCCAATTCCGGCACCCCTGAACGACTTTGTCACAATTTTGGGTGGGGCGGCAACGCCGGGTGCGTTGTTTGCCATTGGCGCGTCGCTGGCGTTTAAATCGGCTGAACGGCTTGAGGTTGCGGCGTGGTTGTCGTTTTGCAAGCTGATCTTACACCCAGCCTGCGTTGCTTTTTCGGCGTTTGTGATTTTTTCGGTCGAGCCCTATTCTGCAGGTGTGATGGTCGCCGCGGCCGCTTTGCCGGTGGCGGGAAACGTCTATATCATTGCCCAGCATTATGGGGTGGCCCCGCAGCGTGTGTCGGCCTCTATTTTGATTTCGACCGCTCTAAGCATTGGTACTTTATCTGCTGTGATCGCCTTGATAGGTGCAGGCTTAATCGCCGCTTAAAGATCCGTCTTTGCGGTGCCGGTATATGCCGTTGGGTTTTAATTAATTGTTTGATGTCTGCTGTGTTTGCGAGGTGTCTGGGGCCATGGCCCCAGTGCCAAAAGCTTGCATGAGCGCTCCGTTGTGCAGTGGCGCGGCAAGTTTTTCTGCTGGGATTGATGGTGATTGAAGGGCTTTGGTGTCAGATGGTTAGATCATGGCCCCGCGCGGTGGGTTATGCTATGGGGGTGAAAATGGTCGTCGTGCTGTCCTGTCTGGCAAGAGCTTATGGTCTATTTATTTTGCTAATTTTCAGAAGGTTTGGGCTTTGCGCGTGTGGCGACTTTTACAGGGATGAGAAGTTGGTAAAAAAGTTTTATAGGAGATATAGATGGAAACAGTAGCCGAAAATCGTTGTTTTGATGGTGTGCAGGGGGTCTATACGCATGCCTCTGAGGCCTGTGGTGGTGATATGACCTTTGGTCTGTTCCTACCCGCCGAAGCACAGAGCGGTCCGGTGCCGGTGATGTGGTTTTTATCTGGCCTGACATGTACCCATGAGAACGCCATGGTCAAAGCTGGCGCACAGGGGTGGGCCGCCGAACAGGGCATCGCGCTGGTGTTTCCCGATACCTCGCCGCGTGGCGAGGGTGTTGCGGATGATGACGCCTATGATCTGGGACAGGGTGCGGGCTTTTATGTCAATGCAACACAGAAACCCTGGGCCCCGCATTTCCGTATGTGGGATTATGTGGCCGAAGAACTGCCTGCATTGATCGGCGCCAATTTTGCGATTGATACTGAGCGTCAGGCCATCACAGGCCATTCGATGGGGGGGCATGGTGCCTTGACTTTGGCGATGGGTTTGCCGGGGCGGTTTCGATCGGTGTCGGCCTTTGCGCCGATTTGCAACCCGACGGCTTCAGACTGGGGGCGCAAACAACTGGGTGCCTATCTTGGTGCCGACGAGGCCACATGGACGCCGCATGACGCCACATTGATGATGCAATCGGCTGGCTTTGACGGTCCGATGCTGGTCGATACAGGCACCAGTGATCAGTTTCTTGATTTGCTGTGCCCAGAAGCCTTGGCTGCAGCGGTGTCAACCCGTCGTCAGCAGGCGGTGCTGCGTTTGCAACCGGGATACGACCACAGCTATTTCTTTATTTCGACGTTTATGGAGGATCACGTGACCTTCCATGCCGAGGCCCTGTATAGCGAGTAGAATATGTCACATTATGACCTGATTATTATTGGCAGTGGTCCGTCTGGTAAGTCAGCTGCGATACAGGCCGGCAAGCTCAAACGCAAAGTCTTGGTGATCGACCGTCAGCCGCGTTTGGGTGGGGTCTCTGTACATAGCGGCACCATCCCGTCGAAAACCCTGCGCGAAACGGTGCTGAATCTGACCGGTTGGCGCGAGCGCAGCTTTTACGGCCGCTCCTACAGGGTCAAAGATGAGATTGCGGCGGGCGATCTGAAAAGTCGTCTGCACAAAACGCTAGATTACGAAGTGGACGTGCTGGAGCATCAGTTCAACCGCAACTATGTTGACACGCTTTGTGGGTTGGCAAGTTTCACCGGCCCGAACAGCGTCGAAGTGCTGACCGAAGCAGGCGAAAGTACCAGCCTGACTGCTGAGAGGTTTCTGATCTGTACTGGCACCAAGACCTTTCGGCCTGACTGGGTGCCGTTCAATAGTACCACCATTCTGGATAGCGACGAATTTCTTGACATGCAGGCGATCCCACGCAGTCTGACGGTTGTCGGTGCCGGGGTGATCGGGGTGGAATATGCCACCATGTTTGCGGCGCTGGATGTGCGGGTGACCTTGATCGAGCCGCGCGACAGCTTTTTGGATTTTGTCGACCACGAGACGATCCGTGAGTTTAGCCATCAAATCCGTGAAAACGGCGTTGACCTGCGGCTTGGTGCGGCCATTGACCGGGTCGAAGATGCCGGTGAGCACATTGAGGTTTCTCTGGCCAATGGCCGTCATGTACGATCTGAAATGTTGTTGTTTGCTGCCGGCCGTTTGGGGGCCACAGCGCGTCTAAACTTAAAGGCAGTGGGGCTTGAGACTGATCATCGCGGCCGGATCGAGGTTGACCGCGCAACCTATCAAACCGCGGTGCCGCATATCTATGCCACCGGTGATGTGATCGGCCATCCCAGTCTGGCGTCCACATCGTTGCAACAAGGGCGCATCGCAGCCTGTCACGCAATGGATACCCCGACCTTGAAGGAAAGCCCTTGGTTTCCCTATGGTATTTATTCGGTGCCTGAAATATCCACTTGTGGCATGTCAGAGCAGGATATGCAGCAGCGCGGTATCCCTTATGAGGTCGGTATCGGCCGGTTCCGCGAAACCTCGCGCGGCAATATTATGGGGCTTGAACACGGCATGGTGAAAATGCTGGTCAGCCTTAAAACCCGCCGGGTGCTCGGGGTGCAGATCGTTGGTGAGGGCGCAACTGAATTGATCCACATCGCGCAAGCGGTGCTGAACCTGAAGGGCACGGTAGATTACTTTGTCGAGAATACCTTTAACTATCCGACGCTGGCCGAAGCCTATAAAATTGCAGGGTTGGATGCATTTAACCGCATGCCAATCCCCGAAGCCTTCAAGGTGAAAATACCTGCGGACAAGACCGCAAAAATCCTAAAGACCGCTAAAAATGGTTAAGGGCAACATCTCCATAGTGTGCTCGGCGGTTTCTGTTGTGCTGCTGCGCTGGCTTCAGCGTTTGGCCCAGATACTGTTGCTGCGCCGCACGCGGCCGCCTGCGGGTATTTGGTGTCAGGTCGCGGGTGGTATCGAGGCAAACGAGACGGCTTGGCAGGCAGCGCTGCGCGAAGTTACAGAGGAAACGGGAGTGAGGCTTGCAGAATTATGGTCTGGTGACTTTTGCGAGCAATTCTATGAGGCGAATAAAGACCGTATAATGATGTTGCCGGTTTTTATCGGGGTCGTGCCGCCGGATGCCGAGGTAGTGTTGAACGCCGAACATGACGGGTACAAATGGCTCGGTTATGAGGAGGCTGACCGTCTGCTTGCCTTCCCGGGACAACGTAAGATGCTGGCTGCAGTCAAGGCCGGATTTATCGACCGCCAGCCCCATACGCTTTTGCGGATCCCGATCGGATGACGGCGCTTTATATTGATGCTGACGCCTGTCCGGTGAAAGTTGAGGCCGAACGCGTGGCAACGCGCCATAAAATTCACATGTATGTGGTCAGTAATGGCGGCTTGCGCCCTTCGCAAAACCCGCTTGTGCAAACCATCATTGTCTCTGATGGGCCTGATGTCGCTGATATGTGGATTGCCGAACGGGCCAAAGCCGGAGACGTGGTGGTCACGGGCGATATTCCCTTGGCGGCAAAATGTGTCGAGGCCGGGGCACAGGTGCTTAAGCACAATGGCGAAATGCTGACCCAGGCCAATATTGGCAACGTTCTGGCGACCCGCGATTTGATGACAGACCTGCGCGCAGCTGATCCGTTTCGACAGGGCGGTGGTAAGGGCTTTACAAAAGCCGACCGATCGCGCTTTCTGGATGGATTAGAGCGCGCCTTGCGCCTAGCAATAAAAGCAGGCGCATAACAACACAAAGTCAGTGACACAGGCAAAGGCTCCGGGGAGGGGTATTGTGGGGGAAAGTGCGGTTCACAGGGCCAATCAGATTGCGGCAGCCTGCGCTGTAGTGGCGGTATTGTGCTTTTCGTCCAATGATGTTGGTATAAAACTTCTCAGTGGTGGTTATGCTCTTCATCAGGTGGTGATCGTGAGAACGCTGATTGCGATGAGCATTTTATTGCTCCTGGTGGTGCCCTTTAACGGTGGTTTCACAGTGCTGCGCACCAAACGTCTGAAGATGCATATTTGTCGTGGCCTCTGCGTGGTCTTTGCCAACATGTGTTTCTTTCTGGCGTTGGCCGCCATGCCATTGGCCGATGCTGTGGCTGTTTTCTTTGTCAGCCCGTTGCTGATTACGGTGTTTTCGGTGGTTTTTTTGCGTGAACATGTCGGCCCGTTTCGCTGGGCGGCGATTGTGGTGGGATTGTTCGGTGTGATTGTCATCGTCCGCCCCGGCACTTCGGCGTTCCAGCTTGCATCGCTTTTGCCACTGTTTGCGGCAACAGGCTATGCCACATTGCATATTCTGACCCGCAAAATTGGTGGGACTGAAAGTGCGATCACGATGGCAATCTATATCCAGTTGACTTTTTTGGTGGTCTGCGTTGCGATTGGTCTGTTTATGGGCGATGGCCGCTATGCTGGCAGCGATGATCCGTCACTGGAGTTTTTATTTCGGGCCTGGATCTGGCCCAAGCCTGAAAACCTATTTGTGTTCATGGTCATAGGGGCAGGAAGTGCGTTTGGGGGATATTTGATTTCTCAAGCTTATCGGGTTAGTGAGGCAGCCTTTGTCGCACCGTTTGAATATATTGCAATGCCGATTGCGATCTTTTGGGGGGCGGTTGTTTTCGATGATTGGCCAGACCTGACAGCTTGGTTTGGCATGATATTGATCATTGGATCAGGATTGTTCATGGTTTGGCGCGAAACCGTCACACGCACTGATAGCACGTTCCAAAGGCGAAGAATCCGCCGATAGTTGGCCCACAATATTCCGGATATCAGGAGAGAAAATATGAAAGTTTCCGCC
The DNA here is from genome assembly GCA_002336405.1 of Rhodobacteraceae bacterium UBA1957. Classification (GTDB taxonomy): domain Bacteria; phylum Pseudomonadota; class Alphaproteobacteria; order Rhodobacterales; family Rhodobacteraceae; genus CPC320. The sequence continues at coordinate 11,716 of DDEJ01000119.1, read as the reverse complement.
GTTGTATTCGACATAGGTAATGTCCTGATTGGCTGGACGCCTGAGCAGTTTTTTGATGCAAAAATAGGCGCAGACCGGCGTCAGGCATTTTTTGACGCGGTGCCAATTCTGGCGGCCAATGCCGCGATTGATCGTGGGTCGCCCTTTCCCGATACGATTGTGCAACTGGTGGATCAACACCCCGATTGGGAGGCCGAAATCACTTTGTGGCATACTTGTTGGCTGGATATGGTCAGCCCCGAAATCACCCGCTCTGTGCGGTTGTTACGGGCGTTGCGGCGGCAGGGTATTCCAGTGTTTGCTCTTAGCAATTTTGGGGCTGAAACCTTTGAGATTGCCAAGGCGCGCTATCCGTTTCTGGCCGAGTTTGACCAGCATTATATCTCGGGGGTGATGCGGATGATGAAACCTGATCCTGCGATATATGCGGCGCTTGAACAGAGCAGTGGTCTGGCGCCTGAGACGTTGCTATTTGCCGATGATTTGCCTGAAAATATCGCTGCCGCTGCAGCGCGAGGCTGGCAGGTGCATTTGTTTGAAGGGCCCCAAGGATGGGCTGATTGTCTGGTGGCACAGGGGCTTTTAAGTGAGGAGCAAGCACAATGAGTGTGACGGTTATTCCCTTTGCCGAGGGAGAGGCGCGATTGGATTGGCACGCGCTGTGCGACGCGATTGAACGGGGACATCAGCGGCCCAAAGCCGAGATTGCCGATAGTTTTCTCTATCGGGATAAAGATACGCTGTTGTCGCGTGCGGCCTGGATTGACGGATTGGGATTGGCGGTCAAATCAGCAACTATTTTCCCCGGTAATGCGGCGCAAAACCACCCGATGGTCAACGGTGCGGTTAGTCTGTTTTCTGATGATGATGGCACGCTTGAGGCGATCATTGATTTTCATCTCGTAACCAAATGGAAAACGGCAGGCGACAGCCTTTACGCCGCCCAACGTCTGGCACGCCCCGACAGTCGATCTATTTTGATCGTCGGGGCAGGAACCGTTGGGCAGTCGCTGCGACAAGCTTATGGCGCAGCTTTTCCCAATGCTACGTTTTTTATCTGGAACCGCACCCGCAGCGGGGCGGTGGCCTTTGCCAATTCCAATGAAAATACCAATGTTGCTGATAATCTGGAGCAAGCGGTTCGGGCTGCTGATATTGTCACCAGTGCCACGATGTCGACTGATCCGTTGTTGCAAGGTGCGTGGTTTCAACCGGGCCAGCACATTGATCTGATCGGCGCCTACCGGCCGGATATGCGCGAGGCTGACGATGCCGCTTTACAGCGGTCGCGGGTGTTTGTTGATAGCCGTGATACCACGCTTGGCCATATAGGGGAGTTGAAAACGCCGCTGGCCACCGGGGCGATCACTGAGGGGGATATTTTGGCAGACTTTTACCAACCAGAACAATTTATTCGCCAGTCTGCAGAAGAGATCACCCTGTTCAAAAATGGTGGCGGCGCGCATCTCGATTTGATGGTCAGTCGCTATATTCTTGAAAAATGGCTGATGGCGCCCTGACAGCGCGCCATACTCACTGCAGGACTGTTCAGGCTGGTTTTCTGCATAGAGGGTCAAACAGGTGCTGCTTGCGGTCGCGTCTCTTGAATGGGCAGGTGTACCAGTGCGCTTAGGGCGCCAACGCCGATGCCGATCCACCATACAGCGGTGTAGTCTCCATACAAGTCATACATTCTGCCGCCAAGCCAGACACCAAAAAACGCACCAACCTGATGGCTGAAAAATACCAAGCCATAGAGGGTTCCCATAAAGCGGATGCCATAGATATGCGCAATCAATCCGCTGGTCAGCGGCACTGTCGCCAGCCACAGAGACCCCATCATAGCAGAGAACAGCACGACGGTTTCGGGGGTTATCGGGGTCAAAATAAACGCAACCAAAATTATTGTTCGTGCAGTATATATCCCTGCTAATAGGTATTTTTTGCTATAGCGATTGCCCAGCCAACCGGCCAAAAGCGTGCCGACCAGATTGGTCAGCCCAATCAGTGAAATCGCCACAGCACCAAGCGCAGATGTTGTTGTGATCCCCATCGAATACAGCAGTCCAGTGGATAAAATTGGCCCACACATTTCGGTCACAAAAGCTGGAAAATGCGCCGTGATAAATGCCAGTTGATAGCCGCAGGAAAAAAAGCCAATAAAGATCATGATATACGATGGGTCACGTATTGCCTGCGATAAAATTTGGCGCATGCTTCGATCCGCCGTGGCTTTTTGCGCGGCTTTGGAGCCGCGCATGAGTGGCAACATCATCATGGCCGATACCATCACGACAGCAAAATACACAAAGACCATTTGCCAACTGAAAACAGCAAGTAAATACTCTGCCAGTGGTGGTCCAAAAATCTGTCCAACACTGCCCGCAGCCGTTGCAATTGCCAGCGACATAGAGCGGTTTGCGTCGGTGCTGCTACGTCCTACGACCGCCAGAATGACGCCAAAGCCAGTTCCTGCAACGCCAAACCCGATCAAAACGGAATAAAACTGATGGGCCGCCGGCGTGACCGCGGAGGACGACAGGATGAGACCGGCTGCATAGACCAAAGCGCCGCCGAAAATCGCGCGGCGATCACCAAATTTATCGGCAATTGCACCAAATACTGGCTGACCAAAGCCCCAAGCTAGATTTTGGATTGCGATTGCCATTGAGTATTCCGAGCGCAGCCAGCTGAAATCTTGTGAAATCGGAATCTGAAAGATGCCAAAACTGCTTCTTATTCCGAAAGAGATCGCGATAATTACACATCCGACCATCAGGACGGGGGTGAGCAATGCAATGCGGCTGGTCATGGCTTAGTCCTGAATAACATACCCTATTGTAGACGTCTGGAGAAACCATTTCACATTCATCAAGGCTTTGCCATATCTATTGTGCTGTCATCCAGAGTGGTGGCAGATAGATGTTTGATTGACGAAGTATACGCGGCACTGGCGGCGGTGGTGAAAGGATTTAGAAACTGCTTTTCACCCGTTCTGAACAGCGCTAATGATTCCCAATGAATGATTTTGTTCAAACATATACCGAGAAAGTCACCCAAGGGGAATTAACCTCAGACCCGGCGCAGACGGCGGTCTTGCCCGAGTTTGAGCGCATTCAAAAAGCCCTGTCACTGCCGGTCAAACGCGGCTGGTTCTCAAAACCGCCACCGCCGCCCAAGGGCCTGTATCTCTGGGGTGGCGTGGGTCGTGGTAAATCAATGATGATGGATCTTTTTGTCGACAGCCTCGGGCTGCCGTGTCGGCGGGTTCATTTTCATGCCTTTATGCAAGAAATCCACGCTGAATTGCATATAGCACGCAAAAGTGGGGTCGAAGATGCGCTGGCTCCGGTGGCTGATGCCGTTGCTGCCGATATAAGATTGCTGGCCTTTGATGAAATGCAGATTACCGATATCACCGATGCGATGATTGTTGGGCGCCTGTTTGAAAAACTGTTTGCCGCCGGTGTTGTTGTGGTCACCACGTCAAATCGTGCGCCAAGCGAGCTGTATAAACACGGTATAAACCGGCAATTGTTCTTGCCGTTTATTCAGCTGATTGAAGAGAATCTCGTGCTCCATGAAATGGTCAGCCCAACAGATTACAGACAGAACCGCCTGTCGGGCAGCCCGGTTTACTTTACACCCAATGACAGTGCCGCCCAAAGCCAAATGGAGCAGATATGGCGCGATTTGACTGCCGGTAATTGCGCGCCGCTGACGCTACAGGTCAAGGGCCGTCAAGTGGTCTTGCCCGGCTATCATAACGGCGTTGGCAGAGTGCGTTTCTTTGACCTGTGCGGCCAGCCGCTTGGGGCGGCGGACTATCTTGCCGTGGCTGCGGCAGTTCGGGTTCTGCTGCTCGAAGACGTGCCGCAATTGGGGCGGTCGAATTTCAATGAAGCCAAAAGATTTGTTACTTTGATAGACGCCTTATACGAGGCGCGGGTAAGGTTGATTTGTTCAGCTGCGGACAGACCTGAGATGCTGTATCTTGAGGGCGAGGGCACGTTCGAATTTGAACGCACCGCAAGCCGTCTTCGCGAAATGCAAAGCGAGGATTGGGCGCGGTAAGCGTTGATACAGCTTATAAATCGCAGGTCTGTCTGCGGGGCGCAGTCTGGTGGCGCTGCACGGCGGATATTTTCAGAATAAGCCTGTTGCCCCGGTAGGTGCTCGGCCGCTAGTTTGAGGGTTTGCATTTAGAGTTTTGCGCGCGGATGGCGACTGAAGATAATATCTTCTAGTGTGATTTTGTTCATTGCCGGAGCCTCAAATATGAGGTCGACCCAGATATTTTTAATACGGCGTTCGGTAAATTTTAGGCTGCTTAGATCAAATTTAAGTATACCATTTTCACAGTTGTCTGGAAATTGCACACTGATCTCAGTTGTATTTGGCCCATTTTCAATGTTCAAACGGGCAAAGATAGATAGGGATTTTCGTACCTTGAGCGCATAGTCCATACGCAACAGATGATGCTTTTGCAGATTTTTTGCAAAAGGGGCAGGCAGTCGGATTGCAAGCGAAATATACCCGCTGGAAAAATCATAAACATCCAAACTCAAGCCAAAATCAGGTAAATTTATCGGGTCAATTTGGATGATTTGTCTTGAGGTGATCTGCGCGTGATCAGCATTGTGGAACATCTTGATCTCATCGTTCAGAGCGGCGCCATTGCCTGCCCCTGATAACGCCGAATAGGCCACTGGGGTTTGCCAAAATGTGGGCCGCCAGACCCAATCAGTTGCCAGATGCTGTGCGCGCAGGGGGGGCTTTGGCTGTTGAGGTTGGCAAGGCCTCAAAATGTGCCTGAGTGGCCCTAGCCATTTAACCGCAGGCTTGCCACGGTCAAAATTTTGGGGGCCTTGAGAGGCTGCATGGTTCACTTGCAGGACGCCATGGCCTGCCTTCCACCAGCCTAATTGGTACAGTTTCTCTTGAATGGATAGCAAAGTGAACTCGGCTCGATAAAGATTCTAAATATAGATATCTAGTTTTATTTTTGCAGATTTGTCAATGTTATAGGCCTTAACATTGGGCGTAGGTTAACGCGAATTTCAGGCCGCAGTTTGGGCCTCACGAGAGGGGGAATTGCGTTCCCGTTCACTAGACCTGAGGGGGGTACGCCAACATTGAGCCTGCGCAATATCGTGGCCGTTTCAATAATGAGTCCGTCACCAGAAATAGCGGTGCCATAATCAGTGTCAGGCACAAAAGCCGACATGGATACCAATTTGTCCTCAAGGGCAATCGCGCCGCGCCAATGCAGGTGGCTGATCTTGCTTTCTAATGGATCTTGCGGGTTCATACGCAGCTGAAATAGCGGTATCTTCGCCGAGGTATGGCGCTTGATAATCTGGTCTGGATTGAGCCCAGACGCCACTTTCTCAACGTCATCCGCGGTTATTTGCGTCTCAGAAGCAGCGACGGTAATTGTCAAGATCGCCGGCGGGGCAAACCTTTTTGGGGCGGCATCACTCAGCCTATGACAACTCGCCAATACCACAAAGCCGCCGCTGCGGTTTTGCTGGACCGTTTCGGGATCAATACAATATCCGCTCGGGCCAGCCAGCTTTACCGCCAATGGCATTATTGTCATCTGCTCCACCGCCCCAGAGGTCTGCATGCCACCTTTGTTTTGCAGGGTGCAACCAGTTGTGAGGCCGAAAACTGATGCGCATATCAACGCTAAAACACGCCTCATTTTTATTGCGCTATAAATCCATGTAAGAGTGTTTTTCGGCCTTGGCGCCGGGATGTGTCACGGCGCCTTTATAGATTTCACCCACCAGTTGGGCATATTTCCACAGCGCTCCAGAGGCATAAATAGTTTCGCGGGGGCCAGCCCAATCGGCCTTGCGGGTCGCTAGTTGCTCATCGGTTAGATCGACTGATATCTCACCTTTGATCGCATCTAGCGTGATGATATCTCCATCTTTTAGCAGGGCAATTGGGCCACCATGCGCGGCTTCTGGGCCGACATGGCCGACGCAGAACCCTCGCGTGGCGCCTGAAAACCGGCCGTCAGTGATCAGCGCCACTTTTTTGCCCATGCCCTGACCCGATAGGGCCGCGGTGGTTGACAGCATCTCGCGCATTCCAGGGCCGCCTGCAGGACCCTCATTGCGGATCACAAACACGTCGCCCTCTTCATAGCTGCGGTTTTGCACCGCTTCAAAGGCATCCTGCTCGCATTCAAAAACCCGCGCCGGGCCGGTGAACATCTGATGTTGTGCGGGCATGCCGGCCACTTTTACAATCGCGCCTTCGGGGGCAAGATTGCCTTTCAACCCAACCACGCCACCGGTTTTTGTCAATGGTGCGTCGATCGGATAAATCACCCGCCCATCAGCCTCACGGGTGATTTTATCCAGCTCTTCGCCGATCGAATACCCGGTTGCAGTGATGCAATCTTCATGGATCAATCCCGCTTTGCGCAGCTCTTTCATCACCACTGGCACGCCACCGGCTTCATATAGGTCTTTGGCGACGTAGGCCCCACCCGGTTTGAGATCAACAAAATAAGGCGTATCGCGGAAAATGTCGCAGACATCATCCAGATAGAAATCAAGTCCGGCTTCGTGGGCAATGGCGGGAAGATGCAAACCGGCATTGGTCGATCCGCCAGTACAGGCGACAACGCGGGCGGCATTCTCAAGTGATTTCAACGTCACGATATCGCGGGCGCGAATGTTTAACTCCAACAAGCGCATTACAGCGGCCCCTGACGCTTCTGCATATTGATCTCGGCTCTCATAGGGGGCTGGGGCCCCTGAAGAATTGGGCAACGCCAGTCCAATCGCCTCGGATACGCAGGCCATGGTATTGGCGGTAAACTGACCACCACAGGCGCCGGCAGATGGGCAAGCAACGGCTTCGAGTTTTTCGAGTTCGCAGGTGGACATATTGCCGGCCTGATGCTGGCCGACGGCCTCAAACACATCTTGGACGGTGACGTCCTTGCCATTCAAACGCCCTGGCAGGATGGAACCACCATAGAGAAAAACTGACGGCACATCGAGGCGGACCATCGCCATCATCATACCTGGTAACGATTTGTCACATCCCGCCAGACCGACCAGCGCATCATAGCAATGGCCGCGCATAGTTAATTCAACGGTGTCGGCAATCGCTTCGCGACTGGCCAGTGAACTGCGCATGCCTTCATGGCCCATTGCGATGCCGTCAGTAACCGTGATTGTGGTGAATTCGCGCGGTGTCCCCTCGGCGGCTTTGACACCCATTTTGACGGATTGTGCTTGACGGCTGAGCGCGATGTTACACGGCGCAGCTTCGTTCCAGCAGGTTGCAACGCCAACCAATGGCTGATGAATTTCTGCCTCTGTCATGCCCATTGCGTAATAATAGGACCGATGCGGCGCGCGGGCGGGCCCTTCGGTGACATGGCGACTGGGTAGCTTGGCTTTGTCAAATTTGGTCATGCGGACCTCCGATACATGTTCTCTAGCTGGAATACTCAAGCTGAAAGCGGTACACAAGCCTGCATTCAACAAGGACTTCTAGTTTATTGGCAGATGTTGTGGCGGTTAGGCAAATATTCTGTTTGGCTTTTGAGCAGCTTAACAGGTGCGTTTAACGTCTGAGGTTATATCTCAGAGCCGAACACCCGTTAGTTTGCGGCAGGTTTTAGGCGTTTTCGCGCAGAATTTGGCCCGCCAGATACAGCGATCCGCAGATCAGAATTCTGCTTGTGGGATCTGATTTCAGAATTTTAATGACTGCGGCGTTGACGGTATCGGCTGCGGCGGCTGTCATCCCGACGGTTTCTGCTGCGGTTGCGGTGGTTTTGGCGGGGAGTGTATTTGCCTCACCGGGGATTGAAACCGCAAAAAGTTCAGTAACATAAGGGGCCATTGGTGCCAGATATCCGGTCACATCTTTAGTGTTTAGCATCCCGCAGATCAAATACGTAGGGCGGGGGAGCAGTTGCGCAAGATGCGATGCGAGGGCGTGACCAGCTGCCGGGTTATGGCCACCATCGAGCCATAATTCTGCCCTAGGGGCTAAATCCTTCAGTGGGCCAGTTTTTAGCCGCTGCAGTCGGGCGGGCCACTGCGCTTGGGTGACAGCGCCCTCAAAGCCAGTTTCAGGTAATTCCAGATAGCGCAAGGTGGCCAGCGCGGCCCCGGCATTATAAATTTGATGCATGCCAGCCAAAACTGGCAGCGGCAGATCCAAAAGCCCGCGCTCATCTTGATACACCAAACGGTTGCGTTCTTCAAAGACATGCCAATGCTGGCCATAGATCAGTGTCGGGGCCTGCAGGCGTTCTGCGACAGCTTCGATCACCTCCAGCGCCTCGTCGGGTTGTGGTCCGACCACGCAGGGCACACCGGGCTTTATAATACCCGCCTTTTCGGCGGCAATTTTGGCAAGCGTATCGCCAAGAAACTGTTCGTGGTCGATCGACACCGGAGTAATGATACAAAGCGCAGGTCGGTCAATCACATTTGTGGCGTCGAGCCGCCCTCCAAGGCCGACCTCAAGTAGGGTGTAATCGGCCGCACAGCGCGCCATCGCCAGCAATGCAGCGCAGGTGGTGATTTCGAAATAGGTGATCGTGCCCCCGTCATTGGCGTTATAGCATTCATCTAGAATTGTGCTGAGGTGGGTTTCATCGATCACCTGGCCTGCCAATGTGATGCGTTCGTGAAACCGGACCAAATGTGGTGAGGTATAGGCGTGCACGCTTTTGCCAGTGGCTTGCAAACCGGCACGCAGCATCGCTTGGGTACTGCCTTTGCCGTTGGTGCCCGCAATATGGATCACTGGTGGTATGCGATTTTGTGGATTATCAAGCGCCGCCAGCAACCGCCAGACGCGGCCTAATGTCAGGTCCATAATTTTAGGGTGTAGCGACATCATCCGCTCGAGGATAATGTCGGAGTGATTTCCACTCATGCCTGTTTAGACTCAGAACTGCTTGCGAGATCTTTTTGCGCTTTGGTGCCAGATCCTGCCGCGTCCGTCGGGGGGGGCAGATCGCCCTTTATTTCCGGTGGCAGGTTTAACAACATTCTGGTGATCGTGATCAGTTCTTGACGCAACTTTGTCCTCGGGGTGACGCGGTCAAGCATGCCGTGGTCAAGTAGGTATTCGGCGCGTTGAAAGCCCTCGGGTAATTGTTCGCGAATGGTCTGTTCGATCACCCGTGGCCCCGCAAAACAAATAAGCGCGTTCGGCTCAGCGATATGCACATCACCAAGCATCGCATAAGAGGCGGTCACCCCACCGGTGGTGGGATGGGTGAGCACGACGATGTAGGGCAGATTTGCCTCTTTGAGCATCTGCACTGCCACGGTGGTGCGTGGCATTTGCATTAGGCTGAGAATACCCTCTTGCATGCGTGCGCCCCCGGCAGCGGAAAATAAAATCAATGGGCGCTCGAGTTTGACGGCGCGCTCGGCGGCGGCGATGATGGCATTGCCCACATACATGCCCATCGACCCGCCCATAAAAGAGAAATCCTGAGCGGCGGCAACAATTGGCGTGCGCCCAATATCACCCACCACCACAAGCATCGCTTCTGTTTCACTGGTTTTTTTCTGCGCGGCCTTCATGCGTTCGGGGTATTTTTTCTGATCGCGAAACTGCAAAGGGTCGGCGATGGGAGCGGGGACCGGCACTTCGGTGAAAATACCACCGTCAAACAGGCCCAGAAAGCGGTCCCGCGGTGAGATGGCCATATGGTGGTCACATGTTGTGCAGACGTTGAGGTTGTCAGACAATTCCCGGTGGAACAGCATCGTGCCGCATGAATCGCATTTTGACCACAGGTTTTCAGGCACCTCGCGGCGCGAAAATATCGAGTTTATCCGTGGACGGACGTAATTTGTGATCCAGTTCATCAGCGGCTTCCCATTTTTCAGCGCATGATCCTCAGATAAGACCAGTGGCGGGGAAATGCAATTGCAGACTGGGCGCAAACACAAGCGGCTTAGGATCTGGCTCGAGTTTGTTTGTGTCGATTATCAAGGGGCTGATGACATAATAGCCACCAGCCCTTTGCGTGGTATTTGGTCTTTATTTGACCTGTGCGAACAACGGCTCAAATCGCGCTTTGGATTTGCCGCGTTGCTTCACGGCTGAGACTTGGCTCAGATTTGTGGCTGCTCCGACTTGGATCAAGGCAACCATGCCCATGGAGTAATGTGGCGTGCATTTCACACCGTATAGGCCTTCGGCGGTCAGGGTGACGGAAAACGTTTTGCCAATTTTACTTTTGAATTTCTTGGCATCGTCTGGGATCATCCCTTTGATGGTTTCAGCGTTGTGGCCCTTTGATGCCGGCACAAATGTTACCGTATCGCCCGGAGCAACAGCGAGATAGGCAGGTTCAAATACCATTCTGCCATTTTCACCTTTGTTGAGCATTTGGATTTCAAATGTCTCTGCAAGCCCTGCGGTTGCCATAAAAAGCGTTGTCAAACCTAAGATCAATTTTCGAATAAGCATGGGTGTTCCCTTTTTCAGTCGCTGAAGTTCTAAACAGGTAGCCCCCGCATCGTAGGTTTCAAAACTTTGTCGCTACCTGCGACATTATAGGCGTTATGTCATGGACGCTGTGTCCACATCCCAATATCCATTGGCCGCTGAAACAGTTTGAAAGTTGATCGCGACAATATGCGAAATCGCGATAAGATCAGCGGCATTTCCGGCATAGCCGGGGCGCAGTTTTTCGCGGATGTCTGCGTCGGGTTGGGTCATTTTTACAGCCATGCGCGACAGTTTGATGGCCAGATCATAGCCAGTTTGCGGGGTCGAGGTGATGAGCGTGGAAAGCCAGATGTCTGACATGATATTTCTCCTGTGCTGGGGCGGGGTGCAAGCACCCCGCTTTGGCGATGTACGACCTACTGCAACTGGCCGGGCAAGCTCAGGTCACCTGAGGCGACGTCAAAAACATCGGTGACACAGAACAACGGCGCATGGACGTTTTTATTGACCCTGAGGGCGGCTGTGACGCCGTCATAGGCAACGCTGGACAAGTCCACGCCCTGCGCAAAGCCCACGTTTACGACAACTTCGGGCCCATCAAAAACTGGGCTGAAGCCGGGGCTGTCCAGAAGAATTGGCAATCCGGGCCAAGTGGCGGGCAGTTTGGGCGAACTGCCCTCGGGAATGTCCCGCACCGCAAGTGCGCCTTCGCCACATTCTGGTGTTGGGGTCAGAACCACCCAATGAGTATGCCAGTGACCCCCATCATTGCCGACATCGCCATCGGCATTCTCGTCAAACAGGGGTGTATCGTCAAAATCTGGGTGGGTAGCGGCTGCGAGCGCCAGAATACCCGTGCCGCTCTCAAATCCAACGCTGGCTGGATCCAATGATGTTGGCCAGACATAGGCTGTGGCCGGCGCTCCGGCCAACGTGCCGACTGGTTTTGCGGGATCGGCCCCGGCAACACCGTTTGTGGTCATGTGAAAGGTGACTTTATTGCCGTCGCGGTGGGCATGGGCCGCCAGAATATCAAGCGAGGCGACTTTTTGATTGTCAGCTGACGAAATGATCGCACCATCTTGATGTTTTGCATGGCTTCCATCTGCGAAAGCGGCATTGGCGGCCAAAAGTGATACGGCGGTGAGTGTTAAAAATTGGTTCATGAGAATCTCCAAAGATCAAATTGTATATAATAAAGTAGTGTTTAGTACATACTATTGCAATATCTATTTTCATCTGATACTTGATATCT
>DDEJ01000084.1:17167-30474 GCA_002336405.1 Rhodobacteraceae bacterium UBA1957 | reverse complement strand
TGGACTTGGGCATCGTTGGTTTTGTCCCCGTAGGCTTTTCCCCCCCTCTTTGAACCAGATCGCCATACTCATCCCATCTCTTATCGGGATCAAACCACAATGCAGCACGTTTCTTAATAAAGTCTTCAGGAAATGGCACGTTACTGCCATCACGTAATTCAAGGGTATGCCATAAGGCCTTTCTAGTTCTAAGGCGGCCTAGGCTAAAGGGTGACCGGCTAGGTTGCTTCATCCAATTCTCAAAAATTTTTAGCTTGTTTGGCACGCAGTCTTTCCTTGGCGACAGTTGGATCAAACGTGCCGAGTAATTTATAAATCTGTTTCCGTCCAATGATAGGCCGTAGTTCAGTTGAGACTGTTACACAGGCTTGCAGATGTCGCTGGCCTGATCTTTTTGAAACAGTGGTACTAGGATATGATCTGCCCATACACCTCAAAATACACCCGTTTAAGAGGGCGTCTATCTGTTTCAATCCTTATTTATATGGATGTAGAGGTCAATAGGTGGGTTTGGTGGAGCCTAGGGGGATCGAACCCCTGACCTCTTGCATGCCATGCAAGCGCTCTCCCAGCTGAGCTAAGGCCCCAAGTGTTGCGGTGAACCTCACCGCGCCCCGCTGTCTAGGCAATGCCAGAGGCGGGATCAAGTTAAAAATCCGCCTCTTTGCATTTTGTGGTTACCGCGGGCTTAGATCAGTCGTCGTCATCGGATGGGACGTCGGCTATATCGTCCAGAGACACTGTATCGTCGTCTTCGTCTTCGAGTACGTCATCCCCAAGATCTACGTCTACCTTTGGATCCTCTTCCAGGATCACTTCATCCTCTTCGGTTTCCTCCAAGCTCTTGGCCTTGACGGATGCCGCGTCTTCCGCGTCGGCCGCTATCATACGGCTTTTGTTGCGGCTCAATTCTACTGTCTCCCCGGTGTAGGGGCTGACAATGGGTGTTTTGTTCAGGTCATAAAAGCGCTTGCCAGTGGTCGGACAGACGCGCTTTACGCCCCATTCATCTTTGGGCATGGAAAATCCCTTTCAACTTCTTTAGCCTTGTCTAAGGTCTGGGCCAACTGCCATATGTGATGCGGCGTGTCAAAGCCTTTGATACCTATTCTGCACTAAGAGGCAAAAATGGCGCAACACACCCTGTCTGGGCTTCCTGATATTCCGATTATCCTGCGCCGTTCGGCGCGGGCCAAACGTATCAGTCTAAGGGTCTCTGGACTGGACGGAAGGGTGACATTGACGCTTCCGCTCGGACTTGCAGAGCAAGATGGACTGGATTTTGCGATGCAAAAACTTGATTGGCTGCGCCATCAGATCGAACAAAAAATTGACATCCAACCGGTGAAGGCCGGAGCGTCTGTACCGGTTGAGGGAAGGTTGCGATGGGTGCAACCCGCCGCAGGTCGCAAAGTTGTTTTATGCGAAGATCAAATACAAGTGCCGGGGTCTGTCGACCAACTTGGTGTAAAACTGCGTGGATATCTCAGGGCGCTGGCGCGTGACCGGTTGGCGGCGGCCTCGGATGGCTATGCGGCGCAGTTGGGGCGCGACTATCATCGCCTGACGCTGCGAGACACCCGCTCGCGCTGGGGGTCGTGTTCTTCACAGGGCGCGCTGATGTATTCCTGGCGATTGATTATGGCGCCGCCCGATGTTTTGCAGTACGTTGCCGCCCACGAGATTGCACATCTTTCCGAAATGAACCACGCACCTGCGTTCTGGGCGCTGGTGGGCGATTTGTATGGAGACTATGCGCCTGCGCGGAGTTGGCTGAAAGAAAACGGTGCAGGTTTGCACAATTTTCGATTTGGTGATTGACCGCGACAGCGGATTTGCGCACTCGTACTAATTATGAAACCCAACCCCCGCGCCTCGGAATTTTCCCAAACTGCGCATGACCGCGTTTACCGGGGTCTGCGCACTCGGATTATGCATGGTCAGTTGCATCCCGGACAGGCACTGACCCTGCGGGCCATTGCGCAGGAATTTGAAGTGTCGATGACCCCGGCGCGCGAAGCGTTACGGCGCTTGGGGGCAGAGGGCGCAGTCACGGTGTCCAAATCAGGTCGCGTGGCAACGCCTGAATTGTCTAACGAACGGATCGAAGAGTTGGCAGCCCTGCGGGCGCTGATCGAGGTTGAACTGGCCAGCCGGGCTTTGCCGCGCGCGCATCTCGCCCTGATCGAACGCATGAGGACGATAAACGGTCTGGTGGCCGAAGCCGTGGTGCGACATGATGTGGTGGGCTACATCAAATCCAATCTTGAGTTTCACCGCACTTTGTACCTGCGGGCACAGGCCCCGGCAATGCTGGCCATGGCCGAAACCGTCTGGTTGCAATTGGGGCCGACCATGCAGGTGCTATATGGCAAGTTGCAGCGCCGAGAATCGCCGCAAGGCCACCGGTTGATTCTTGCGGCGCTTAAAGCGGGCGACGAGCCGGGCTTACGCTTGGCGGTGCGCTCTGATGTGACCCAAGGGTTGCGGATGCTGGCGAGTTGATGTCGTTTCAGGTGAGGCGCTGTGCTAACATCCAAAGGCCAGCTCCCAAATTTAACGCCAAGCAGATATGCAGGAACTTTACCTGATGGGGGTGGCAAAAGCGCCTCTTTGGCAGGGTCCAGATGGTGAAGTCGATCAAATTTTTTGTGGTGAAAACGCGGCTGATACTCAGTACCCACAACCATGGTTCGCAGGTGTTGGTGACTGCAAACTGGCGGAACATCAGCCAGGTAATCGTGTATCCTTTGGGGTTGATCCGCAACAATCAGACCCTAGGCATATAGCTTGCTGCTCTGGCGTTGTGCGTGTCTGACATTTGGGCGACTTCAAGCAGACCGCAAGTGATCCACAGGATATAATACGCGCTGATGGTTTGCAGCGCGTGGGTCAATTTGGGGTGACGTAACAAGAGCGCACTACAGCCATAGCCGATTTAAACTGTGATACACCAAGTGGCCACACGGTACCCCTAAGGGCTGGCAGATTGCGCCAGAGGCTAAAGATGGCACCATGAGCGCTGTAAATGAATTTTCTGGTCCGGGGCTGTAGGCCAGAAAGCCTATAAAAATTATTAATAAATTGGGCTGTGTTGCATGCTGTACCCAATTGTAACGCTCGGTTTGTTACGCCTTTTGAGGGGACGTTTGGGCAACCCGTTTCCTGCGCAAAATCGCAACCGGGGCGAGGTGTGTTTTTCGATTGTCAAAGCCGCAACCAAAGATGTTGACATCACGCCTTTTCGCAGGGCCAGTCAAAGTTTGTGCCAAGGGTCTTAGGTGTGGTATGTTAATGTGAGCAGGGCTTCGGCCCTGAGTTCAGCGTTACGTGGGGTGACGTTTTGTGGTGGGTATAGAAGACTGGTGGGGCTTGTCAGATTTCTTTGGTGTTTGCTGATCTGCGCGTCAGCAGCCAGCGCGTTTGCGCAGACGCGGATCGTCGATGGCGATACCATTGACGTGGATGGCACGCGTTACCGTATCCACGGGATAGATGCGCCAGAGCGTGCACAAAAATGTGATGGCAAGGCCGGCATTTGGGACTGTGGCAAAGCAGCCACCTCTCAGATGATAAAACTGGCTGCAAACGGTCCGGTGCAATGTGCAAAAGTGACCCAAGACGTGTACAACCGGGTGGTGGCCACCTGCTATGCGGATGGAATGGATCTGGGCGAGGCCATGGTCGCAACAGGCTATGCTTGGGCATTTGCTAAATATTCCGATATTTATGTTGAACAGGAAAAACTTGCCAAATTGCGTGGCGTCGGTGTCTGGCAAGGGCCAGCCCAACCCCCGTGGGTGTATCGGTCTGCCCGACGTAAACCTGTTGCGCAACAGCCTCCGGATGGCTGCACGATCAAGGGTAATATTTCAAACAGTGGCAAGATATATCATCTACAGCAGACGGCATCTTATGCTAAAACACGGATCACCCCCTCGAAAGGTGAACGTTGGTTCTGTAGTGAAGCCGAGGCACGGGCCGCCGGTTGGCGCGCGCCTCGACGGTAATAAGACCATGAGGCAGCCACAATTGGGTCTTAAGCCTATGGGTTGGGCCTTGCTGCAGCCGCAGACATGGTTGTGTGCGGTCTGACTTGTGATTTGCACAATCACTGGTGTGTCGGCACAATAGCATAGCAGTGTGCCGCCGGAAAAGGCACTGTTTTTAAGGGTTGCGTTGCCACCGATACTTGGATGAATTTTAATTTCTAGATCTGTTGCGGCTTCCAATTCGATATCGCCTTCAATAAGTCTTTTGCGATAATTTCCTGTCTGCTTGGCTGAAAAATTGCTTTGATATATGGGGGCAGTGCTGGACTTGGCGGTTAGGCAGTCAATCGAGCAATTGGTGGCAATGGGCCCGTCATGCGTCCGTATGGCAAGTAACCACAGGTCTGATTGCCGTGTGAAACGCGACTTTTGTAATAAAAGGCGGTCTCTCCGGTCAGGATGTAAGTCCGGCCAGAGATGTCCAGCGCAGTTTTAAATCAATATGCGCATAATGGAGGCGATTCAGGTGGCAAGATTATGCCGCCAACCCAGTCATGCCCATCTTCAGGTATTTCTTGCGCCGGTCGGCCAAGAGTTGTTTGCGATTTTTTTGCGACAATTCGGCCAGCATCTCGGCAATCGCTGCGCGCACCGCCTCAAGGGTCGTATTGGGGTCACGATGGGCACCGCCCAGAGGTTCTTTTATAACTTGGTCATTGACACCAAGCTTGGCCAGATCCTGTGCGGTGAGGCGCAGTGCTTCAGCCGCCTCGCGGGTTTTCTCGGCGTCCTTCCACAGAATTGACGCACAGCCCTCCGGACTGATCACCGAATAGATCGAATGTTCCAGCATTGCGACACGGTTTGCTGTGGCAAAGGCCACTGCGCCGCCCGATCCACCCTCGCCAATAATGACGCTGATCAGCGGCACGCCAATCTGCAGGCATTTTTCAGTCGAGCGCGCAATCGCTTCGGATTGGCCACGCTCTTCCGCGCCTTTTCCAGGATAGGCGCCGGGGGTGTCGACAAGCGTAATCACTGGCAGATTGAATTTATCGGCCATATCCATAAGTCTGATGGCTTTGCGATACCCTTCCGGGCGGGCCATTCCAAAGTTTCGGCTGATACGGGATTTGGTGTCTGCACCTTTTTCATGGCCAATTACCATAACGGGCGTTCCGGAAAACCGCGCCAACCCGCCCATAACCGCATGATCGTCCGCAAAGTTGCGGTCGCCGGCCAGCGGAGTGTAATCGTCGAACAGACGGCTGATATAATCTTTGCAATGAGGCCGGTCCTGATGCCGTGCCACCTGACATTTTCGCCAAGGCGTTAGGTCACTGTAAAGTGTTTTCAGAAGCTCAGCGGCTTTTGCATCCAATGCCTTGGCCTCGGCCTCGATGTCCATTTCCGCATTTTGACGCGCCAAAGCCCGCAATTCTTCGGCTTTACCTTCAATTTCGGCCAGTGGTTTTTCAAAATTGAGGTAATTGGTCATCGCCATCTCCAAGTCTACTCTTCGCTATATGGCGATAGTCGCTGTTAGATGCAACTCAACAGACGTTGGGCCTCGCGATGTTTGCGCCGCGTTTTCTGTATAAAAGCCTATTTCAATTGGTATTTTGGGCGCCACGGATCATTTCTGATTGCCGCACAATCGCTTCGGCCTGCTTGATCGACGCAATATCTACCAGTCGCCCTTTGTATACCGTTGCGCCCTCTCCATTGGCTTTGGCCGTCGCCATTGCTGATAAAATCTCGTGGGCTTCTGCAACAGTGGCCTCAGAGGGGGTAAACACTTCGTTGCACAACGCGATTTGTTTGGGGTGAATGGCCCATTTTCCAACCATCCCGAGTGTCGCCGAGCGCAGCGCTTGAGCGCGAAACCCCTCATCGTCGGAAAAGTCACCAAACGGGCCATCTACTGGCAAGATGCCGTGGCTTCTACAGGCGGCAACAATGGCCGTCTGCGCCCAGTGCCATGGGTCGGCCCAGTGTTTTACGCCGTCGTGTAAAATATAATAGTTCTCTTGTGTACCACCGATGCCGGTGGTCGCCATGCCCATTGACGCGGCAAAATCTGCGGCGCCAAGGCTCATGGCTTGCAGTCGTGGGCTGCTTGCAGCGATCTCTTCGACATGCGAAATGCCAGCGGCAGATTCAATAATGACCTCAAAATTAATCGGTTTGCTGCGACTGGTGGTGGCTTCGACTGCGGTGACCAATGCATCCACGGCATATAGATCTGCCGCACAGCCAACCTTGGGAATCATGATTTGATCTAGGCGCCCGCCACTTTGCTCTAAAAGATCGATTACATCGCGGTACCAATAGGGGCTGTCCAGGCTGTTGATCCGTACAGATATTGTTTTTCTGCCCCAATCTAGATTTTGCAGCGCTGTGATTATATTGCTGCGTGCACTGTCTTTGTCACTTGGCGCGACTGAATCCTCAAGGTCGAGATTGATGACATCCGCAGCGCTGGCCGCCATTTTCCCAAAGATAGCCGGCCGAGATCCCGGACCAAACAATTGGCATCGGTTCGGACGTGCGGGCGGTGTGGGTTGCAGGCGAAATGACATAACGGGTTCTTTCGGTAATTATTTGACGTTTAAACGTTTAGTATGGTTATTAAATTACTAATCTGTCTGCAAGGGGTCTTGGCACTTGCAGTATCCAGTTTTGGTGGTTTTAGCTGTCAATAAACAAATAAATAGAATTTCCTACTATAAATATATTAAAAGTTTGAATTATATTCACAAAATATTTAAAATAACGATGATTTTGCAAATCAATTTCGTTTGTGATGTTCGATGCTTTGGTTCGAAATTTTATGAGGCTGGATTCGATGATCAAAACTCCCTATCTTCTCTTCCTCGGCGACGCGCCGGATCAATTAGCCGCTAAAGTTGCTCAAGGTATTAAAGACTGGCGACCTGAAAATGCGGTCGCGCAGTTCCGTATGGCGGGCTGCAATGCCGACTTGGGCTTGGCCGACATGACGCTTGATCAGGCCAAAGCGGCTGGCGCCAAAACGCTGGTGATCGGTGTGGCAAATCGTGGTGGCGTTATTTCTGCAGCTTGGAAAGAGGTTCTTGTGGCAGCGCTTGACGCAGGATTTGATATTGCCTCTGGTCTGCACAACCTTTTGCGGGATGAACCCGATTTGGTCGCCGTTGCCAATGCGCAAGGACGTCGCTTGTTTGATGTGCGGGTCCCAACCGAGGAATATCCTATCGCAAATGGTGTGCCTCGCACTGGTAAACGCATGCTCGCTGTTGGGACAGATTGCTCGGTGGGCAAGATGTATACGGCCCTGGCGGTTGACGCAGAGATGCGGGCCCGCGGCATGAAATCAACTTTCCGTGCGACCGGTCAGACCGGGATCTTGATCACCGGTGGCGGTGTCCCTCTGGATGCGGTGATCGCCGATTTCATGGCCGGTTCAATTGAACATCTGAGCCCTGATAATGACCCAGACCACTGGGATATCATAGAGGGCCAGGGCAGCTTGTTTCATGTATCGTATTCGGGTGTGACGCTGGCGCTGATCCATGGTGGGCAGCCCGATGCTTTAGTGCTGTGTCATGAGCCCACCCGTGACCATATGCGCGGTTTGCCCGGGTATCAATTGCCCAGCATGGCTGCGGTGCGCGATCTGGCGCTGAGCTTGGCGAAAGTTGCCAATCCGGCCTGTCAAGTGGTTGGCATTTCGGTCAATACGCAGCACCTGAGCGAGGCAGAGGCAAAAACCTATCTGGCGACCGTAGAGGCAGAACTTGGCCTGCCCGCAGTGGATCCGTTCCGCCATGGCGCCGAGCGTTTGGTCGACGCGCTTGCCGCAGTGGGATAAGATGAGCTGATATAAAAGACTGTGAGAAGTGCAGTCTGACAAAGGATGAAGATAAAGAGGTCAGTGATATGACAATTTCGGTAACGCATGACCGGTTTAAATTGGCGCAGGTTTTCACGATCTCGCGTGGGTCGCGCAGCGAAATAAACGTGTTAACGGTACGGGTGACACGCGGTGGCGCAACGGGATGGGGCGAATGTGTGCCCTATGCGCGCTATGGCGAAACCCTTGAAAATGTGACCGCATTGATCACGGCGCTGCCCGATGGGATCGGCCGTGACGCGCTTCAGGATCTAATGCCTGCCGGAGCCGCACGCAATGCGGTTGACTGCGCGCTGTGGGATCTCGAGGCAAAACAGACCGGTCGGCGGGTCTGGCAACTGGCGGGACTTTCGGTGCCGGGTCCGGAACTGACTGCTTACACGCTGTCGCTTGATACGCCCGAAAAAATGCGTGCAGAGGCTGCCAAACACGCCCACCGCCCGCTGTTGAAAATAAAACTTGGTACCGCGGATGATATGCCGCGCTTGCAAGCGGTACGGGCCGGTGCGCCCGACACCAAGATCATTGTCGACGCCAATGAAGGCTGGAGCGCCGAGGTCTATACTGATCTGGCTCCGCATCTTCTGCAGCTTGGCGTCGCCTTGGTAGAGCAGCCCGTGCCTGCCGGTGACGATGATGCTCTTTTGGGCATGGCGCGGCCGGTACCAGTTTGTGCCGATGAAAGTTGTCACGACCGTGCCAGCCTGCCACAATTGCGTGGAAAATACGATATGGTGAATATCAAGCTTGATAAAACTGGTGGTCTGACTGAAGCTTTGGCGCTGCGCCAGATGGCTTTGGCGGAAGGCTACGGCGTGATGATGGGCTGTATGATGGGATCATCTCTGGCAATGGCGCCCGCAACATTGGTGGCGCAGGGTGCGGCAGTGACAGACCTTGACGCGCCGCTGCTTCTGTCAGAAGACCGCGATCAAGTGTTGGGCTATGATAGCCGTGGAGTTTATCCGCCCGAGGCGGCGCTTTGGGGTTAGCTTAATTCCTGTGCGGACAGCTTGAGCAGACAGATTTATGACAGATCGAAAGGAAGACCTCCCGATGACTAGAACCGTTTATTTGAATGGCGATTACCTGCCTGAAACAGAGGCCAAAGTTTCAATTTTTGACCGTGGCTTTCTCATGGCGGATGGCGTTTACGAGGTGACTAGCGTTCTGGATGGTAAATTGATTGACTTTGCCGGCCATGCCAAGCGGCTTGAACGGTCCTTGGGCGAATTGGATATGGTCAGCCCTGTCACGATGGATGATTTGCTAAGCATTCACCGTGAGTTGGTGACCCGCAACAACATCAACGAGGGATTGATCTATTTACAAATCACCCGGGGGGCGCCTGAAGATCGTGATTTTGCCTTTCCCGACCCGGACCAAACTGCACCGACATTGGTTTTGTTTACCCAAAACAAACCGGGTCTGGCCGATAGCCCGGTAGCGAAAAAAGGCATCAAAGTGATCAGTATTGACGACCTCCGTTGGGGTCGGCGCGATATCAAAACGGTGCAGCTGCTCTATCCATCGATGGGTAAGATGATGGCCAAAAAAGCTGGTGCAGATGATGCGTGGATGATCGAGGATGGCTTTGTCACCGAGGGTACCAGTAATAACGCGTATATTATCAAAGACGGCAAAATTATTACCCGCCACCTCGGTACAGAAATTCTGCATGGTATCACCCGCGCGGCGGTTCTGCGATTTGCCCAAGAGGTGCAGATGGAGGTTGAGGAACGCAGCTTTACGCTCGCCGAAGCCCAACTGGCTGACGAGGCGTTCATCACTTCGGCCAGTACCTTTGTGATGCCGGTTGTCGAAATTGATGGGGTTTCCTTGGGACAGGGTGTGCCCGGGCCGCTGGCGACCCGCCTGCGCGAAGTATACCTTGAGGAAACGCGCAAAGTCGCAATTTGAACATGCGAGCTGATCAAGTTTACGGCCTTTGGTTCTCCCGTATCCGCGCCGTTGTAGCCCGGGTCGTCTTTTAAGGTTTTGAGGCGGGGGAAACGTTTTCCGCAAAAGCTTTGTCAAAGCTCTGTTTCTGGGTTGGAGAAGTCTCGGTTTGATGCTGTGCTCTCCATTGCGCCATGCTCATGCCGTAGAAACTTTCGCGGGCGGCGTCTTTCGACATGGTAATGCCGTGCGCTTGAGCGGCTTCTTGATACCAGCGCGATAAACAGTTGCGGCAGAAGCCTGCCAGGTTCATCAAGTCAATATTTTGTACGTCTTTGCGGTTTTGCATAAGATGTGTTTGCAATTGCCGAAAGGCAGCGGCTTCAAGTTCGATTTTTGTCTGTTTGTCCATGGAGCTCTCCTGATGTCTTGCTACTTTTTAACATAAGCCGCGCCTGAGAAACAGATCGTACTGAGTTCATAACAATCTGTCGACAGGCTTGATGTTGCGGGTTGGTTGCGTGGACACACGCTCAAAGCATTTATTTGCCTTATCGGTGTTTGAATGTTTAAGACCTTGCAGGTGCAGCAAATTCGGCTTGCCTGTGTTCGGATTTGGGCGTGTTTAAACAACGCAGCCCTGGCCGTATGGTCGCATCTGCGCAGTCATAGACTGGACCGCGATGGTGTCTTTGTATAATCAACGGGGCGTTCCATTAGGGCAGTAGGTTTGTAAAATAGTCATTATAGAGATTGATTAAAGGCCTGCGATAGAGCAGATACACACGAATTGTTAGCGATAACATGAACCGAAATGGCAGGAGACAGCGGAATGAGACATCTGAGAAAAGTAAAAATTGTTGCGACATTGGGGCCGGCCTCTAGCACCTATGACGTGATAAAAGACTTGCATCAGGCTGGTGCAGATGTGTTTCGCTTGAATATGAGCCATGGCAGCCATGCCGAAATTCGCGACCGCCACCGTATCATTCGTGAAATTGAAAAAGAACTGGCAAGTCCGATTGCCATTCTCGCTGATCTTCAAGGCCCAAAACTGCGCGTTGGTACTTTTGCAAACGGTCAGGAGACACTGATTGAGGGCGCGTCTTTCCAGTTGGATCTGGACCCGCGCGAAGGTGATGTTGATCGGGTTTGTCTGCCGCACCGCGAGATTTTCTCGGCGCTTGAAGTGGGTGCACATCTGCTGGTGAATGATGGGAAAATCCGTCTTTTGGTCGAAGAATTCGGGACTGATTTTGCCAAGTGCAAGGTTATTGCTGGCGGGGTTATCTCCAACCATAAAGGCGTGAATGTGCCGGATGTGGTTCTGCCTCTTGCGGCGCTGTCGCAAAAAGATCTCAAAGATCTGGAATTTGTTTGTGAGTTGGGGGTTGACTGGTTGGCGTTGTCGTTTGTGCAACGTCCCAGCGATGTGACCGAGGCAAAGGCATTGATCGCCGGCCGTGCGGCTGTGATTTCCAAGATCGAAAAACCAGCAGCAATAGAAAATTTTGATGAAATTTTGACAGTGTCTGACGGGATTATGGTGGCGCGTGGTGACCTTGGCGTGGAACTGCCAGTGCAAAACGTACCACCGATGCAAAAGCGCATGGTGCGCAAATGCCGGGCGGCGGCCAAGCCTGTTATCGTGGCGACCCAGATGCTTGAATCGATGATAGATTCGCCAATGCCGACCCGGGCCGAGGTGTCAGATGTTGCAACTGCCATCTATGAGGGATCAGATGCGATTATGCTCTCGGCCGAGTCTGCTGCAGGTTCGTTTCCGGTCGAGGCGGTTACCACCATGCACAATGTGGCCGTCGAAGTGGAAGGCGACCCAACGTATACTGAGATCATGAATTCGTCTCGCCGCCGTGAGCGGATCACGGTCCCGGACGGGATTGTCTCAGCCGCGCGCGAGATTGCCGAAAATGCCGATATCAAGGCGATCTGTTGCTTCACCCAATCGGGCACCACGGCACTTTTGACCGCTCGGGAACGTCCGAGTGTGCCCATTCTGGCGCTTTCACCGCTGGTTGATACCGGGCGCCGGTTGGCGTTGACCTGGGGCACGCACTGTGTGCTTGTCGAAGCAGTGCACCGCTTTAAAATGGCGGTTATGGCTGCCGTAACAGTGGCACGTGATCAAGGGTATGGCACGGCTGACGATAAAATTGTGGTGACCGCAGGGGTGCCGTTTAACGTCGAAGGCACGACCAATATCCTGCGGGTGGCGTCTTGTGATGAACGTTTGTTATCAGACACAGATTCTGAATAGCAGTCGGACACGCGGTGTGGTCTGTTTTGGGCTTGCCAGTTCGGGCTGGCAGGCATATACGAAGCGCTCGTATGCACGTCCGGCCACAGAGGCATGCCGAGCCGTGTAGAGACCGACTTTGAATGATAGGAGACGGAAATGCCCAAGATGAAGACGAAATCGAGCTGCAAAAAGCGGTTCAAAGTGACGGCCAGTGGCCGCGTGTTGGCCGGTCAGGCCGGTAAGCGCCACGGTATGATCAAACGCAGCACCAAGTTTATCCGCACAGCGCGCGGAACAACCACACTGTCGGCACCTGATGAGAAAATCATCAAGTCGATGATGCCCTACTCGCGCTAAGGAGGATTTGATCAATGTCACGCGTTAAAGGTGGGACCGTTACCCACGCCCGTCATAAGAAAATCACCACCGCGGCAAAAGGCTATTATGGTCGTCGCAAGAACACCTTCAAGGTTGCTGCACAGGCGGTCGACAAGGCCAATCAATATGCGACCCGCGACCGTCATAACCGCAAGCGCAATTTCCGCGCCTTGTGGATTCAGCGGATCAACGCGGCGGTACGCGCCCACGATGAGGCGCTGACGTATTCACGCTTTATTAACGGGCTGACGCTCGCCGGCATCGAAGTGGACCGCAAGGTTCTAGCTGATCTCGCGGTGCATGAGCCAGCTGCCTTCACGGCTATTGTTGTAAAGGCTCAGGCCGCACTGGCCTAAAGTTCCAAAATATTGTAAGAAAAGCCGCGTATTTGTTTGCGCGGTTTTTTTTATTGGATATTGCATGACTTCAGGAAATTATTTTCGCGATTACCTGCTTTTGACTGAAGACAAGTTGATGACCAAGATGGACCATTATCTTGATGTCTATCACCGGTTGTTGGCCCCCTGGAGATCTCAAGACATCAGTTTTTTGGAAATTGGCGTTTGGAAGGGTGGCTCCATAAAGATGTGGCAAGATTATTTTGGTGCGGCAAGCCGGTTGACCTTTCTCGATATCGATCCGGCCTGCAAAACTTTTGAGGTGCCCGGAATTGCGGTTGAAATTGGTGATCAGTCCGATCATGTTTTTTTGCAGAATATTGCTGTTACACATGGCCCTTTTGATATCATCATTGATGATGGTGGTCACAAGATGTATCAGCAAAAAGCAAGTTTTAACGCGCTGTGGCCGCAGCTTTCTGATGGGGGCCTCTATATTGTCGAGGACACCCACAGCAGTTATTGGCCGGGCTTTGGCGGGGGCT
>DDEJ01000084.1:12388-16771 GCA_002336405.1 Rhodobacteraceae bacterium UBA1957 | reverse complement strand
GATCAGGATGAGCTCTTTCCCTTTCACCCTATCGCAGAGGAGCTGTCGTCAGTTCAATTTTACGATTCGATGGTGGTTTTTGAAAAAAAACTGAAATTAGAACCGCCCAAAACCATTGTGGCGAGGAATGGTGTAGTGACTGAGTCTCGAAAAATACTAGAGGTGCGAAAGCGAAAATCAGTTTTCTGACTGTTTTGCCTCAACGCCTAGACGGTTGCGCAGAAATGCGAATGTGATAGCAGGGTGCCATGCAAGTGGAGATCCCGCATGGATGATCTGAGAGATAAATATCTGACCGCCATCATAGCGGCAGGCGACGAGGCGGCGCTGGAGGACCTGCGCCTGCAAGCAGTTGGCAAAAAAGGTGAAGTCAGCCTGAAAATGCGCGAATTGGGCAAGATGACCCCAGAACAACGGCAGAGCACCGGGCCTAAATTGAACGCGTTGAAAGATGAGATCAACAGCGCATTGGCAGCCAAGAAAACGGCACTGTCGGATGCGGCGCTCAATCAGCGGCTTGAGGCGGAATGGCTTGACGTCACCTTGCCGGCGCGCGACCGGCGGCAGGGTACAATCCATCCGATCAGTCAGGTCAGCGAAGAAGTGGCAGCGATTTTCGCGGATATGGGCTTTGGGGTTGCCGAGGGCCCACGGATCGACACTGATTGGTATAACTTTGATGCTCTTAATATCCCTGGCCATCATCCGGCACGCGCCGAGATGGACACGTTTTACATGCATCGCGCTGAGGATGATAA
Organism: Rhodobacteraceae bacterium UBA1957; assembly: GCA_002336405.1. Classification (GTDB taxonomy): domain Bacteria; phylum Pseudomonadota; class Alphaproteobacteria; order Rhodobacterales; family Rhodobacteraceae; genus CPC320. The sequence continues at coordinate 16,013 of DDEJ01000084.1, read as the reverse complement.
TCGTCCGCCGCATGTTTTGCGCACCCATACCTCTCCGGTGCAGGTGCGTTCGATGGAAAAAATGGGCGCGCCGTTGCGCATCATTTGCCCTGGTGGCGTCTACCGTGCCGACTATGATCAGACCCACACGCCAATGTTTCATCAAGTTGAAGGGCTCGCGGTTGATAAAGACATCTCGATGGCCAATCTAAAATGGGTGCTGGAGGAGTTTGTGAAAGCGTTTTTCGAGGTGGACGATGTTGAACTGCGGTTTCGCGCCTCGCATTTCCCGTTTACCGAACCCTCGGCTGAGGTCGATATCCGCTGTTCTTGGGCGGGAGGGCAGTTGAAAGTTGGCGAGGGTGACGACTGGCTTGAAATTCTTGGTTCGGGGATGGTGCACCCCAAAGTGCTGGCTGCAGGTGGAATTGACCCTGACGAATGGCAGGGTTTCGCCTTTGGTATGGGGATCGATCGCATTGCGATGCTCAAATACGGTATTCCCGATTTGCGGGCGTTTTTCGACAGTGATCTGCGCTGGCTGCGCCATTATGGCTTTGCCAGTCTTGACCAGCCTAATTTACACAGCGGGCTGAGCAGATGACTGAAGACATGGAAGATCTGCAGGACGTCTATCCTGGCGCGGGTACATTTAAGTTTGGCGATAGCGCCACGATGTGTGAGCGGCTCAACGCATTGGTGCGGGCGGGGGCTAAAACGGCGTCGTGCGATGCTTTGGCCAATTACCAGACCGAACCTGAGGCTATGCCGAAACTGGGCCGTTGCGATATCGCCACCGATTGGGAAGATGTTCCTGCGCTGGTGACACGCACGGTGCGTCTAGAAGAAATTCGCTTTTGTGATGTGAGCGAAGATACTGCGCTTGCACAGGGCGAAAATGCAGACCTTGCCGGTTGGCAAAAGGATCATAAGGCGTTTTTTGAACGCAATGGCGGCTTTGATCCCGAAATGATGCTGCTGTTTGAACATTTTGAATTTGTTGAGGATCTGGCAGACCGCTGAGCGGTGCCATTGGAGGAACGATCATGAAATTCACCCTTGCTTGGTTGAAAGATCATCTGGAAACGACGGCGTCTTTGGATGACATCCTATACGCGCTGACCGACCTTGGACTGGAAGTGGAAGGGGTTTCAAACCCTGCAGACCGGCTCAAGGATTTTACCATTGGCAAAGTATTAAGCGCCGAAAAACATCCCGATGCCGACAAGCTGCGGGTCTGTCAGGTGGCAACGGATGAGGGGGAAAGTCAGATAATCTGTGGTGCCCCCAATGCCCGCACTGGGATCACTGTGGTGATTGCCAAACCCGGCGTCTATGTGCCGGGGATAGATACCACAATAGGGGTTGGCAAAATCCGTGGGATTGAGAGCTTTGGCATGATGTGTTCAGAGCGTGAAATGGAGCTGTCGGACGAACATGATGGCATTATTGAGCTGCCTTCGGGGGAGGTTGGCGACCGGTTTGTCGATTGGTTGGCCGCGCATGATCCCGCCAAGGTCGATACTGTCATCGAAATTGCCATCACGCCAAACCGACCGGATGCGTTGGGTGTGCGCGGTGTCGCGCGTGACCTTGCAGCCCGAGGTTTGGGCCAGCTCAAGCCACAAGATGTGCCGCCGGTCTCTGGCGGGTTTGCCTGTCCGGTGACGGTGACGATTGAGGATGATACGCGTCATCAATGCCCTGTATTTTATGGCCGGGTGATCCAAGGTGTGAAAAACGGCCCCAGCCCCGCATGGCTGCAAGATCGCCTGAAAGCTATTGGGCTGCGGCCGATCTCGGCGCTTGTCGATGTGACGAATTTTTTCACTTATGACAGCAACCGGCCCCTGCATGTGTTCGACGCGGATAAAGTTGCGGGTGGTGCCTTGCGCGTGCATCGGGCCAAAGGTGGCGAGGCGTTCTCGGCGCTTGATGACAAAGACTATACTTTGGCTGAGGGTATGACGGTTATTTCTGATGCCGATGGGGTTGAAAGTCTGGGTGGCATCATGGGCGGTGTACATTCAGGCTGTACGGACGAGACGGTCAATGTATTTCTCGAGGGTGCTTATTTTGATCCGGTGCGCACGGCCTATACTGGGCGGGCGCTTAAGATCAATTCCGATGCCCGCTACCGGTTTGAACGTGGTATTGACGCGTCATGGACACCTGTGGGGATTGAGGCGGCAACCCAGATGATTTTGGATCTGTGCGGTGGCATCGCCTCAGAGGTCGTGATTGCCGGCGCTCAGCCTGACCATGCGCGTGCCTTCCAGTTGGATACGGACCGTATACAATCGCTTGTTGGGATGGAGCTGCCAGATGCCGAGCAACGCGCCACCTTGACGGCGCTTGGGTTTGATCTGCAGGGGGACATGGTACATGTGCCCGGTTGGCGCCCTGATATCATGGGTGAGGCCGATCTGGTTGAAGAGGTTGCACGGGTGGCCTCCCTGACCAAGCTGCAGGGCAAGCCCTTGCCACGGCTGCAAAGTGGTGTGCCAAAAGCGATCCTGTCACCCGTGCAGCGGCGTGAGCAGATCGCGCGGCGCACGGCGGCGTCACTGGGCTATAACGAATGCGTCAGCTACAGCTTTATCGACCAAACCGCCGCGCAAATGTTTGGTGGTGGCGGCGCCGTTACCATGCTTGAGAACCCAATCTCGAGTGAAATGAGCCATATGCGCCCCGATCTTTTGCCAGGCCTGTTACAGGCTGCAGCCCGCAATCAGGCGCGCGGCTTTGCCGATATGGCGCTGTTCGAGGTTGGTCCGGTGTTTCACGGCGGCGAACCAAACGAGCAGCATCTGCAAGTGGCGGGTGTTTTGATCGGCCGCACTGGTTCCAAGGATGTGCATGGTGCGGCGCGGGCGGTTGACTTGTATGATGCCAAAGCCGATGTCGAAGCCATCTTGGCCGCGATGGGCGCACCCGCGAAGGTGCAGGTTTTACGAGATGGCGCAGGCTGGTGGCATCCTGGCCGTCACGGCCGCATCTGTCTGGGCCCCAAAAAGAGGCTGGCGGTATTTGGCGAGATTCACCCCAAGGTATTGCAGGGTCTCGACGTAAAAGGCCCAGCGGTGGGCTTTACGGTCTGGCCTGAGGAAATACCTTTGCCGCGCAACGCCTCTGCCACAAGGCCGGCGCTGGCGCTGCGTGATTTGCAGGCGGTGGAGCGTGATTTCGCCTTTGTGGTCGATGCCGGGGTCGAGGCGTTGACCCTTGTCAATGCTGCAAGTTCTGCGGATAAGACATTGATTGAAGCAGTGCGGGTGTTTGATGAATTTAGCAGTGATGCATTGGGGGCTGGCAAAAAGTCACTGGCCATCACCGTGCGCTTGCAACCTGTTGCGGCGACACTGACCGAAGGTGATCTTGACGTGGTCTCGGGTAAAATTGTTGAGAAGGTTGCCAAGGCCACGGGTGGTGTTCTGCGGGGTTAGCCTGCGTTTGATGTCCCTAAAAAACGGCTCCTGCCAAGAGAAAAGAGATAAAAATGACACTTCAGGTTTATTTATCCGGTGAAATTCATACGGATTGGCGCGAACAGATTATCACAGCAGCCAGTGGCCTTGACGTGGTTTTCAATGCCCCCGTTACCGATCATGGTGCCAGTGATGATTGTGGCGTGGCAATTTTGGGT
>DDEJ01000084.1:928-11965 GCA_002336405.1 Rhodobacteraceae bacterium UBA1957 | reverse complement strand
GTGCGCTTTGGTGAGAAATACAAACAGTGGAACGCCGCCTTTGACGCCGGTTATGCGGCGGCCTTGGGAAAATCCCTGATTATTCTACACCCGCCAGAGCACAGTCACGCGTTGAAAGAAGTAAACGCGGCAGCTCTGGCTGTGGCTGAAAACCCCGCGCAGGTTGCGGCACTTCTGCGATATGTTCTCACGGGTGACTTGCCAGGATGAGCGTGGAATTCCAAGCTTAACCTTGTCAGGTTGGTACGTTTTCCTGCACGCTGAACAGAGATAAGTGTTCTACGGCGCTTGCATAGTGATACTTGTACCGCTAGATTGCTTTGGCTTTTCAAGTGAAGCCAACGTAACTTGGGGCGGTGTTTCATCATACGCCAAACGCATATTTTTAAGTAGTAAAGATTTTCAAGCACGTATTTGCATCCCCCAGACAATTTTTTAAAAAATTGTTAATTTTAAAAAGAGGAATTTTGGATGATTAAGGAATTTAGGGACTTTATTGCCAAAGGCAATGTAATGGATCTGGCAGTTGGGCTTATCATCGGCGCCGCCTTTACAGCTATTGTCAAATCAATGGTCAGCGATCTGATAAATCCTGTAATTGGGTTGTTTTTTGGTGGTGTTGATTTTGTTAATTTATTCATCGTGCTGAAAGGAGAGGCAACGTTTGTTTCGCTGGCGGCGGCGCGCGATGCAGGTGCAGCAGTGTTTGCCTATGGGGCCTTTTTGATGGCTGTGGTGAATTTTCTGATTATTGCTTGCGTCGTCTTTATATTGGTTCGCTATATCAACCGGATTAAAGACGCGTCGCAAAAGCAAGAGGAAAACGCAGCTGTGGCTGCGCCCGCTGGCCCCACAGAGTTGAGCGTGCTGACCGAGATACGGGATGCGCTGGCAAAAGGTTAAAGCTCTGACGAACCTGTGACATTCAGCGCCATCAGTTTTGTGCTGGCTTGTCGCCCAGTGGCTGGTAAAAGTTAATTTTTGGCTAGCTATCTGGGCGAAATGCCTTGCCTCGAGCATGATTTCAGCGGCTTGAACGCGCCCTTGGTGATTTTCAGACATTGACACCGAAGTGATCTGGGGAGATCGCCGTGCGTGTGCTCGCTTAAAGAAAAAGAAATTAACTCGCCTTTTACTCTCAAATCAGATGTTATATGAAAGCATAGAAAACTAGTCGATGAAATGAACGCAAAATGGCTTTGGATCATTTAGATCGTCGTATCCTGCGCTTGCTCCAAAAATCAGGCCGGATTTCCAACTTGGATTTATCTGAACAGGTAGGTTTATCGGCCTCAGCCTGTCATCGCCGTGTGCAGCAGCTTGAGAAAAGCGGGTATATTAATCAGTATGTCGCTTTGCTTAATCCGCGCAAAATCGGTGTCCCGACAACGGTCTTTGTCGAGATTACTCTGCGTGGACAGGCCGATGAGGTGCTCGAGGCCTTTGAGAAAGCAGTAGCATTGGTCCCGGCCGTGCTGGAATGTCATCTGATGGCAGGTACAGCCGATTATATGCTCAAGGTCGTGGCCGAAGACACAGAGGATTTCGCACGGATCCACCGCCAATATCTGGCGCGACTTCCTGGGGTGGCACAAATGCAGTCCAGTTTTGCGCTGCGGACGGTGTTCAAGACGACAGCTCTGCCTCTGGGCTTTGATTGACGCAACCTGTGCCCTAGGTTTACCGTTCGAACGGTGTGTCTAGGCACCGATAAGGAATAAGATGGATTGTGATTACCTGATTGTGGGCGCTGGCAGCGCTGGCTGTGTCGTCGCCAAGCGGCTCGCGGATGCAGGCCACCGGGTGCTGCTGCTTGAGGCAGGCGGCAGTGACAATTACCACTGGGTGCATATTCCCATCGGATATTTGTATTGCATTGGCAACCCCCGCACCGATTGGTGCTTTCGCACCAGCCCAGAGGCCGGATTGAATGGCCGGTCGTTGCAATATCCGCGCGGCAAACTTTTGGGGGGATGCTCGTCGATCAATGGTATGCTTTATCTGCGTGGTCAGGCGGCCGATTATGATGGCTGGCGGCAAAGTGGGCTGTCAGGTTGGGGCTGGGATGATGTGTTGCCGTATTTCAAGAAATCGGAAGACTATGTTGATGGGCCTTCAGATCTTCATGGGGTAGGCGGAGAATGGCGGGTTGAAAACCAGCGGCTGCATTGGGATGTCTTGGATGATTGGAAACAGGCGGCGATTCAATACGGGCTGCCGGAGCGCGATGATTTCAATACCGGCGATAACGAGGGCGTCGGGTACTTTCGCGTAAACCAACGCAACGGCTGGCGTATCAACACCGCCAAGGCTTTTCTACGCAGCGCGCAAAAAAGCAAGCTGAGGGTCGAAACCCATGCCCATACACGGCGTATCCTGTTCGATGGTCAGCGCGCGGTCGGGGTCGAGTTCGAACAACAAGGCGAGATTAAAACCGCCTATGCCGGGGCTGAGGTGATTGTCTCGGCGGGGGCGATTGGGTCGCCTCATCTGTTGCAATTATCTGGGATTGGAAGCGCTGATTTGCTGGCGCGACACGCAATCTCCATACGCGCCGATAGGCCGGCGGTGGGGTCGAATTTGCAAGATCACTTGCAACTGCGGTGCAGTTATCGGCTGGAAGGTGCCAAAACGTTAAATACATTGGCTCATTCCCTTTGGGGTAAAGCGAAGATCGGATTGGAATATGCGCTCAGGCGCACGGGTCCGATGGCGATGGCGCCTAGTCAGTTGGGGGCATTCGCCAAATCCCGTGCTGGGCTGGCATCGGCGGATCTGGAATATCATGTCCAGCCCTTGTCGCTTGATGCTTTTGGTCAGCCCTTGCACGATTTTCCCGGGATCACTGCTAGCGTGTGCAACCTGCGCCCAGAAAGTCGTGGGACGGTCGAGCTGACCTCGCCAGACCCCAAAGCAATGCCGCGGATAGCGCCAAATTACCTTGCCACACCGGGCGATCGTCAAGTGGCTGCAGATGCGATCCGGTTGACGCGCAAGATCATGGCAGCTCCAGCGCTGCAGCGCTATGCTCCAGTTGAAATGGCGCCTGGGGCTGATGTGTATGAGACCACAGAACTGATGGCAGCGGCTGGCGATATTGGAACGACAATTTTTCATCCTAGTGGCACGGTTGCGATGGGCGCGGGCGACGAGGCGCCGCTGGATGAACAGCTCAGATTACGTGGGTTCGAAGGGGTGCGCGTGGTCGACGCCAGCGTGATGCCTAAAATTACCAGTGGCAATACCAATGCGCCCACCATTATGATCGCTGAAAAGGCCGCTGATATGATTTTGTCACATTCAAAATTGTAAGCCGACGTTAGAGCATTCCAGCTATCGCCAGAATATAAAGGAGAGTACTTATGAGTGAGAGTAATGATCGTCCCAGAGATTGGTTGGATACAGAGCTTGATGAAACCCTAGAGGAAATGTTCGAGCTTGAATTCAGTGAACCGATGATGGATGACGACATTCGTCGCGCTTATAATGAAAGAAACCCGGATTCTTTGGATAACCGGACCTATTTTCGCAATCTTCTGCGTTTGCAAACTGAACTGATTAAATTGCAAGATTGGGTAGAGCATACCGGTGCCAAAGTTTTGGTCATCTGCGAGGGGCGGGACAGCGCGGGAAAAGGCGGTGTGATCAAGCGTATAGTCCAGCGACTCAATCCAAGGGTGGCGCGGGTTGTTGCCCTGCCAAAGCCCACTGAACGAGAACAATCACAATGGTATTTTCAACGCTATGTGCCGTATTTGCCTGCTGGTGGTGAAATTGTTCTGTTTGACCGCTCTTGGTACAACCGCGCGGGCGTTGAGCGGGTAATGGGGTTTGCCTCTGAAGATCAGGTTGAGCAATTTTTTCGTGATGTGCCAGATTTTGAAAGAATGCTGGTGCGGTCAGGGATTGTCGTTTTGAAATACTGGTTTTCGATAACAGATCAAGAACAGCAAATGCGTTTCATGATGCGTATTCATGATCCGATGAGGCAGTGGAAACTATCACCGATGGATTTACAATCCCGAATTCGGTGGGAGGATTATACCAAAGCTAAAGAGGATATGCTTGCGCGCACCAATATCCCGGAGGCCCCTTGGTATATTGTCGAAGGCAACGATAAAAAGCGCGAGCGACTGAACTGTATTGAGCATCTGTTATCGATGTTGCCATATCATGAGCAACCGCGCGAAGAGGTGACTTTACCAGAACGTGTCTTTAACGCTGACTATGAGCGGCGCTTTCTGGGGGACGAGCTTTATGTGCCAAAAGTATACTGAATTAGCAGGACCGTAGTTCCAAGGACACTATTTGCCAGCAATCAGCTGTCGCGTCAGATCGTCAGAAAAGAAAAAACCCCCGCGGCAAAGGCCCGGGGGTTGTCTCGTCTCGTTGATCGTCACAATGCGATGATCTTTTACATCATGCCTTCGCGCTGAGCTTTTTTACGAGCCAACTTGCGGGCACGCCGAATGGCTTCGGCTTTTTCGCGCGCTTTTTTCTCAGACGGTTTTTCGAAATGTTGCTTTAGCTTCATTTCCCGAAAAACGCCTTCGCGTTGTAGCTTTTTCTTCAGAGCGCGGAGCGCCTGATCAACGTTGTTATCGCGGACACTGACCTGCATGTGGTTGTCACCACCTTTCTAGTTTAGAGTTGCATGGATTGCAGGAAATGGTCCTATAGCAATAACAAGCTAGCTTGTCTAGCAGGCACAAACCGAGGAATTTACATATGGCTGCACTGGCAGATGAGGACTTGAAGGCGCAACTCTTAGGCGCGATACTGCCCCACGTGGCGTTTGATGGTTGGTCCGAAACCAGCGTGAATGCGGCTTGCCAAGACCTGTCGGTTACGCGGCAAATGGTGGCTTTGGTTTGTCCACGGGGAGCGATCGATCTGGCGGTACGCTTTCATCATGATGGCGATGAGGCCATGCAGGTTGAATTGCAGAAATCTGATCTTAACTCCATGAAAATAAGAGAAAAAATTACATTTTCGGTATGCGCAAGATTGAACGCCATCAGCGATAAAGAAGCGGTCCGTCGTGGCGCGACACTGATGTCTTTGCCACAGCATGCGGCCGAAGGGGCCGGCTTGGTATGGGGCACATGCGACCGGATATGGATGGCGATAGGGGACAGTTCGGATGATGTGAATTGGTACACCAAGCGCCTGACCCTCAGCAGTGTTTACAGTGCGACTGTGCTGTATTGGCTGGGCGATCATTCACCGAATCATCAAGACACTTGGACGTTTTTAGATCGGCGTATTGAAAACGTGATGCAATTTGAGAAATTCAAGGCACAGGTGAACGCCAATCCGCTTGCCAAACCACTCTTGGCAGGACCAAATTGGCTTTTATCTAAGATTAAAGCACCAAGCTGCGCGCCGGTTGTTGATTTGCCGGGCAACTGGTCGCGACGGCCTTAAGCGAAGGTGATCTACCCCATGATGCGAGCTATTGAAATTTCTGTCCCTGGGCCTCCGAATGTTTTGCAATTGGCTGAGCGGCCGATCCCTGTCCCGGGACCAGGACAGGTGGTTCTTAAAATCGCCTATGCAGGGGTCAACCGGCCCGATGCGCTGCAACGGGCTGGCTTGTACAATCCACCAGCCGGCGCCAGTGACTTGCCCGGCTTAGAGGCTTCGGGCGTCATCGCCGCCTGTGGCGCGGGCGTTTTGGACCTGCAGCAAGGTCAGCAGGTTTGTGCGTTGCTGCCCGGAGGCGGTTATGCCGAGTATGCGGTGACACAGGCAGCGCATTGTCTGCCGGTGCCCAGTGGATTTGATCTTAAACAGGCGGCCTGTCTGCCCGAGACGTTTTTTACTGTGTGGTCGAATGTGTTTCAGCGCGGCGGTTTGTTGGCGGGAGAGCGCATCTTGGTGCATGGTGGATCTTCGGGGATTGGTACCACGGCGATTCAACTGGCGCGGGCGTTTGGCGCGCGGGTGTTCACTACGGCCGGCTCTGATGCCAAATGTCGCGCTTGTCTTGATTTGGGAGCAGAGCGGGCGATCAATTACCGCGAGACGGACTTTGTGCTAATCATGCAAAGCGAGGGCGGTGCAGATGTTATTTTGGACATGGTGGGTGGCGATTATATTGCACGTAATCTTGATGCGCTTGCTGATGACGGCCGTCTTGTTCAGATTGCATTTTTGCAAGGCCCAAAAACAGCGCTTAATTTCACACAAGTGATGACGCGCCGGTTGACACTGACCGGCAGCACTTTGCGTCCGCAGTCGGATGTTGCAAAAGCGCGCATTGCTGCCAGTCTGCGGACGCAGGTGTGGCCGTTGTTGTGCGCGGGTCGTGTCGCACCAGTAATCGACAGTTGTTTTGATCTAGATCAGGCGGCGCAGGCGCATGCCCGGATGGAAAGCAGTGCGCATATTGGTAAGATTGTCTTGCGACTTGATGGTGACTAAACAGCGGCAAGGCGCCTCAAAAGGCAGGTTATTCCAGTCGATGGCCCATGTTGATTGGCTCTTTCCTTATTCGAAAAACCAGCTTATGTATGACACAAGTTCCCCACAAATGGAAACCCGCCTGATGACAGGCTGCCTGCTTCAGGGCGAGGGGGAAGATGTATTAAGGAGAGACCCAATGGGCAAACCTATCATGGCAAAAGCGACCGCTGTTTGGTTGGTCGACAACACCACACTGACCTTCAAGCAGATCGGTGATTTTACCGGCATGCATGAATTAGAAGTGCAGGGGATTGCAGATGGGGATGTTGCAACTGGGGTCAAAGGGTTTGACCCGGTGGTAAATAACCAATTGACCAGTGAAGAGATTGCAGGTGCTGAGGCCAATCATCTGAGACAGTTGAAGCTTAAGTTTAATGCGGCAGCTCAGGGTGAGGAAAAGCGTCGCGGCCCTCGTTATACACCGCTTTCGAAACGGCAGGACCGCCCTGCATCGATCCTGTGGTTGGTCAAGTTTCACCCGGAGCTTTCTGACAGCCAGATCGGCAAACTGGTCGGCACTACCAAGCCAACGATTCAGGCGATTCGCGAGCGGACGCATTGGAATATTTCTAACATTCAACCGATTGATCCTGTGGCTCTTGGTCTGTGTAAGCAGTCAGAGCTTGATGCGGTTGTGCAAAAAGCCGCAGCGAAGAAGCTGGCTGAGGGCGTCGTGATGAGCGACGATGAACGCCGCAAGCTGGTCAGCACTGCACAGAGCCTTGAGATGCCCGTAGAGCCAAAATTGGCCGAGGACACCAGCGGCCTGGAAGCCTTTGCCTTGCGGGAAGACGATGAAGATGAAGACAGTGGTCCAGTCGATATCCGCGACGCCGACAGCTTTTTCAACCTTCCCAGTGACGGGGGCAGTGGGGACGAGCAACCATAGGCCTCAGACCATCTGCGTGAGATCAAAAGCCGGGCGGGTAGGCCCGGTTTTTTTGTTTTGAGTAAAGGTGCAGCTTACAATTGGCGGTTGGTGCCGCCTGTAGAACGCTTGTGGATTGCCTTGTGTTGTTTGTTCACCGATTGCACAGTTATAGTGTGATCGGATTGGCCTTGGCGATCCGATCGAATTGCATAAGCGTTGAGATTAACGCAGGCATTTGGTCGAGGACAATCATATTTGGCCCGTCTGATGGGGCAGTGTCAGGATTTTCATGGGTCTCGATAAACACGGCGGCGATACCCAATGCGACGGCTGCCCGTGCCATGACCGGGGCAAATTCACGTTGCCCGCCGCTGGAGGTGCCTTTGCCGCCGGGTTGTGCGACAGAGTGTGTGGCATCCATCACCACCGGATAACCGGATTGTGCCATTTGGGGCAGAGCGCGCATATCAGCCACTAAGGTGTTATAGCCAAACGAGGTCCCACGCTCGGTTAACAGCAGCCGTTGATTGCCGGTACTTTCGATTTTAGCAATAATATTTGGCATATCCCATGGGGCCAGAAATTGGCCCTTTTTCACATTGATCACCGCGCCGGTCTGTCCGGCGGCGAGCAGAAGATCAGTTTGTCGACATAAAAAGGCAGGGATCTGCAAGATATCGCAGACCTCGGCAGTGGGAGCGCATTGTTCGGGGCTGTGAATGTCGGTCACAACCGGTATTTTGAGCGTATCTTTGATGTGCTGAAGCACCTTCAACCCTGCATCGAGGCCTATGCCGCGCTGGCCGCTGAGAGAAGTGCGATTGGCCTTGTCGAAAGAGGCCTTAAAGACGAATTGCGCGCCGGTGGCGGCACAAGCTTCTTGTAAATGGCCGGCAATCATCTCGGCATGGCCGGCGGATTCCAATTGGCACGGCCCCGCAATTATGGCCAGCGGTTGTGTATTGCCGAAAGTTAGACCGGCACACTCTATGTTCTTCATTATGATGAAACCTGTTCGCGGAGTATAGAAGCTGTCAAGGAAAGCATCAGGTAAATTCCGGAAAAGATCAAGGCAGCAAGGATCGCGTTTTCGAACTTTTTCGGGTAACTTGGATCTTGTGCCTCTACCGGGGATACGCTGGTCGTGAGGTAGCGCACTTGTGCGCCGGCTTCTCGCTGGGTCTGGATTAAGTTTTCCAGGGATCTTTGCAGCATCATATCGCGGGTTTGCAAATCGCCCTGTGCCATCAAAATTTGCAAGCTTAGGTCGGCAAGCGATTGCTCTCCTTGTGATGCATCCACCATTTCTAGGTTCATTTCATCAAGCAAAGTATTGAGACGTCTGATATCGCCCTTCAGGCCTGACACTTTTGCATTGTTGGGGCGCAGATTGTCCAGCAAAGCCTGTAGGCGCAGTCTTTTAAATTGCAGCTCGGTTTCAAATTGGGTAATTCGGGCCCGCATGGCGGTTAACTTGCCCAAGGGGTCGACCACTGCATTTTCCTGTTGCAACCGTAACAGCTTTTCCTGCGCATCCAGCCGTTCTTGATGGGCTTTTTCAAGCGCCTGCTCGGCGTCTGCAACCTGATTGTCACGTTTGCGGCGTGACAGGTTGTCTACTTTTTCCTCTGAATACGCAATCAAAGCTTCGGCATATTGTTTGGAGACGGCCGGATTTACGGCTGTGACTTCCATTTTCAGTACCCCTTCGGTTGGATCATAGCCAATCTCGAGGTTGCGCTTGTAAAGCTTATAGGCCTTTTCGTTTGAGGCGTTCTCGTCAAGCCGTAGTAATGGGTCGATCCAGCTTTGTGAAAAATGGGCTTTGAACCCGACATCGTTGTTTAGGCGTAACATTGCCTCTTTCGATAACAGATAATTTTGCACTGAGACTGCGTCTTGGCTTGAGGCGAGGCCCGTGCCTGCAAGCAGCCCTCCTGCACCTGAACTAGCGCTCCCCTCGGCGTTCAGAATTAGAAACTCTGCTTTGGTTGAATACAGCGGTGTTGCAATAAAATAAAAGTACCAAGCGGTTATCGCCGTGGGCAAGAAGACAAAAACCACCAAACGTGCCAATAACATTACCGCCTTTTGGCGGCGCCTGCGGGTAATCTCTAGCTGAATTTGCAGGATCTCTTTGCTTCGACGGTCGATCGGATTGACGTCGGTAGAGGGCAGGGTTTCGGGGGCTTTTTCAATTTTTTGTGGAAGCTGGACTTTTGTATCGCTGGGAGATGGAGACTTGTTTTGATTTTGCTCTGGTGAAATCCAATCAAGTGGATTGCTGCGGTTAAAAGGATCAATTCCTTTTAGCCTAAGCAGACGCACGGCATCAAAATCTGTCTGCGCAGGCAATTTGTGTTCATTGGCGGTACGACGTGCCATGCGTAGTTGACGCCCGGTGAGCCCCTCTTTTTGGATTGCCTCGATCTGATGAGCGGGTGTCATATCAGTGGTTTTGTCCGATACTGCCGGGGATGCATTTTTTTGGAGATCGGTTTCGGGTGTTGTCTCTGGATCATTTTGAGGATGAAGATGTTGAGACACGTTTACTTGTGTGTGCCCGTCTAGAGGCTGCGCTTTTTGGGACTGGCCGCCTTCAGCAGGGCTGGCTTGAGTATGTTCGGTTTTTGGTTGCTCGGCTTGGCTTTGTGCGGTTTGGACATGCGTGGTTTGGATTTGATTGGCCGTAGAGAACACTTGGTTGTCTGTCGATTTTTCCGGTGCTGTGTCCAGTTGGGGGCTTGGCGTTGTAGGAACACGCCTGATGCGAAATTTCCTAACGGGTTGTTTCATAGTCATAAAGTTGCTTTGCCTCCTCCAAGCTTTCGAACATATGTAATTTTCCCCAATGTAATACGGCTGCTTTTTTTGCAAATTTCTCAAGTACTTCAGGCTGATGCGACACAATGATGATCGTGGTTGTTTGCAGCCTTTCCTGAAGGATGCTCGCAGATTTTCTGTTGAATTCTGCATCGGTACTGCTGGGCATGCCTTCGTCGATGAGATAAATGTCAAATTCCAAGGCCAGCATCAGTGAGAATGTAAAGCGTGCTTTCATCCCGCTGGAGTAAACCCCCAAAGGCTGGTCAAAATACTCATCCAGACCGCAGAGCCAGCGACAGAAGGCCTCAACATAATCGGGGTCCAATCCGTAGAGCCGTGCAATATAACGCGCGTTGATCATTGCAGAGTGTTTGGGAACCACCCCGCCCATGAAACCAAGGGGAAAAGATATTCTGCAATTCCTACGAATGACGCCCTCGTCAGGTTTCTCCAATCCGGCCATCATGTTGATTAGTGTGGTTTTGCCAGTGCCGTTCGGCGCCAAAATACCCAAGCTTGTACCCAGCTCTACCTTAAAAGAGACACGGTCTAAAATAACTTTCCTTTGAACACCGGTCCAAAAGGATTTGCTTACATTTTCGAATTCCAGCATGCGGAAAGTGAACTCTGTTAAAGGGATGTCAAAGATACCAGGACCGATTGCCTGCACGGTTATGCTGGACTTTAAGTATGTCTTAAATATGGCGGGTATGCGGCATCTCTATTCTGAAGGCTGTTGTGCCGTTATATCACAACCCCACAACAAATTTTATTATGTCTATTGATGTAATAGTATCAGGCATTCGCAAAGATGCAGCATTGATTATAGCACCTCCGGGGGGGCTGCCATATTTTCCAATTTCGTGGGCGTG
>DDEJ01000084.1:0-509 GCA_002336405.1 Rhodobacteraceae bacterium UBA1957 | reverse complement strand
CCGAGACAATTTCAGGTGGCTAAAACGTATGATTGCCGCAGTCCTGCCGGTCAGCGCAACGCTTGCAGCAGATCCTATGGACAGCATTTACCCCCCAACGCCCGCCGTCAATGTGACCAGCGGCCAATGCCAGTTGTTCATATTGGGGTCCATGGCAAGCAGGGCAAACATGACAGCTATGGTATCGACGAGGGCCGAGAGTAATCAAACCGAAACATTGGCAAATGTTGGCCCATGTTTGGTAAATATTGCCGCAGTGACAAGCGCTTGGTAGCCGGTGAGCCCAAGTCCGCCTACACATAGCAAGACACCTTACAAAAAAGATGAGCGTATCCCAGTGTGACCCCTAAATTTTTGAAAACACATTGAAGGGTGCAAACTCGCTAATTCTTGCTACCGCTTCTCAATCGTCAGTGGCATCGTTATCGGTACATGTCACATCCCCCGGGGT
This sequence comes from Rhodobacteraceae bacterium UBA1957, assembly GCA_002336405.1. Lineage (GTDB taxonomy): Bacteria > Pseudomonadota > Alphaproteobacteria > Rhodobacterales > Rhodobacteraceae > CPC320. The sequence goes on along the minus strand of DDEJ01000084.1, from coordinate 58 downwards.
AGCAAAGCTGTGTCTTAAACAATTTCCGGTTTGCGTTTGTGCCGTTGTTTCATGGCTT
>DDEJ01000052.1:7281-8527 GCA_002336405.1 Rhodobacteraceae bacterium UBA1957 | reverse complement strand
TCCGCCGGGTTGCCCTGCATACCAGCCACGTTAATTTTCTGATGGTCAGCGGTCAGGTTGGTTTTGACCTCGGCGCCTGCGCATTCCTGCGCTCCGGCCCCAACGGTTTGAATTGCGGGAAATTCATTACCCACAATACTGACGCGGGCTGAAATTTCGCACGCGTAAGACGCGGTAGAGGTCAGAACGGCAAGCGATCCAGCCAAGGCTATTTTATTCAGAAACATACGTGTCTCCCTGTTGTGTCGGGGGGCGTCACAGGTGACGGAACCCCGGGTTATACCCCATCCGGATCGGGGCGGATTATGAAGGCCTAGGCCCTTATTCGCGCACCTGTAGACGGATCAAACAGATGGCAAATCTCTGGTGATACCGAGATCGAGACGTGATCCCCGATTTCGGTCCGATAGTCTTTATTGGCCTTGACTGAGACCAGTGCACCTCCGGCCTTGACCGCGATCATCGTAGCATCGCCTAGCAACTCCATCGTATAAACCGTGGCGTTTATCGACGCGTCACTTGGCGATACTGCCGCGTCTTCCGCGCGAAACCCCAAAGTGACAAGGCCGTCGGCAGCAGAGAAGCCGGCGATTTCGACGTTGTCGCCGGAAAAGCAGCCGTCTTTCATCGTGCCTTTCAGCAGGTTCATCGCCGGTGATCCGATAAAGCCGGCCACAAAGGTATTGGCGGGGTTGTCGTAAATATCTGTTGGCGTGCCAACCTGTTGCACCACGCCCTGTTTCATCACCACAACCCGGTCAGCCAGTGTCATCGCCTCGATCTGGTCATGGGTGACATAGATTGTGGTAACCTTGAGCTCATGGCTGAGGTTCTTGATTTGCGCCCGGGTCGAGACCCGCAGCTTGGCATCCAGATTGGACAGCGGTTCGTCCATTAAAAACACGTTCGGTTCGCGCACAATGGCACGCGCCAAAGCCACCCTTTGACGTTGCCCCCCCGACAGTTCTGCGGGTTTGCGATGCAGAAATTCGCCAAGCTCTACCATATCGGCAGCCCTGCGGACCCGAGTGTCATGGGTCTTGGGATCAATTTTGCGCACTTTTAGAGGAAAGCGGATGTTTTCATAGACATTCATGTTCGGATACAACCCATAGCTTTGGAACACCATGGCGATGTCGCGGTCTTTCGGCTCTAGGTCATTGACCACTTTGCCATCAATGATGATGTCTCCCTCGCTGGCTTCTTCGAGCCCGGCAATCATCCGCATCATGGTGGTTTTGCCGCA
>DDEJ01000052.1:3320-6969 GCA_002336405.1 Rhodobacteraceae bacterium UBA1957 | reverse complement strand
CATCATGGTGGTTTTGCCGCAGCCCGATGGCCCCAGTAGTACTAAAAACTCTTCGTTCGCAATCGTCAGGTTAAAATTGTCGACCCCGATAAAATTGCCCCAGCGCTTGGAGACATTCATAAGTTCAATCTGTGCCATAGAGGTCCTCTGAGGCCCGGTAAACCCCGGTGATGTAGCATCGTAGACTCTGAGGTGCAGGATTGACAAGTGATTTTTGAATACCTATGCAAAAAACTTAAGCTTGCATCTGTCTATTGGTTTTCATCGTGCCGCCGTGCACCTGTCGTATAAATTGGGATCGTTGCCATGACCGTGTCTTTGACTGCCTTAAAACAAAGCCTACATGCGGGATTAACCGCGGTTGCACAGGGCGCTGATCCCGCTTTGATCTATCATCCGAATGCGCAATTCTGGGCCAGTCATCCGTTCAATCAGGTGCAGGGTCTCGAGGCGATCCGCCATGTTTGGTCACAGTTGCGTCACGCTATGCCGGATATCCAGCGCCGTGACCAGATTTTTGTGGCGGGCAACAGCAAAGCCGATGCGCGCATGCCTGAAGATCTTGAAGGCCGAGTTTTGGTGGCTTCGATGGGGCATTATCAGGGCAGTTTTTTGAACGATCTTTGTGGTATTCCGGCAACCTATGGTGTGGTGAATTTGCGGGTCTGCGAGGTGCATCATCTGGTAGAGGGTAAAATTGCCCAGTCCTATGTGATGTTGGATTTGCTTGATTTGATGGGGCAGGCAGGGTGTTGGCCCATCGCGCCCTCGCTTGGAGCCGAAGGCATGTGGTCGGGTCCAGCAACCAATGACGGGGTGCGATTGCACACCAGCGATCCCTCTGGCGGTCAGATGGCGTTTGATACGGTGATTGCGATGCATAACGCGCTGGGCTCGTTCGATGGCAAGTCGCTCGACAGTATGCAGCATGGCGCTTATTGGGCGGATAATTTTGTGTGGTATGGTCCTTCGGGCATTGGTCAGACCCGAGGCATGACCGGGTTTCGGGCGCATCATCAGATACCGTTTCTGGTCGGCTATCCCGATCGCAAGGGGGCTGGGCACTATGTGCGCATCGGTGATGGTGATTATGTTGTCACTGGTGGCTGGCCTTCGGTGACGGGTACGCATCTGGGCGAATGGTTGGGTCTTCCTGCCACGGGCAAACATATTGAGATGCGGGTGATGGATTTTTACCGACTTGAAAATGGGGTGATTCAGGAAAACTGGGTCCCGATCGATATTTTATGGATTCTAAAGCAGATGGGATTGGACGTCTTGGCCCGATTGCGTCACCTTCGCGGTGATCCGCTGACCGATCTGCCACCTGCGCTGTAGGGTGGTGAGTAACTCCGCCTGCCGCAGGGTGAAACCCGCCACGGGTTTATGTCCCCATCAACAAAAGTTTCGAATGTCTGACCCTTTATAAAGCGAAGGATCAGGCAGTATAGGCCAGATAAGACGCGATCTGCGGATGCAGTTTCGCGCCGGCAGCGACTATGCCTTGGGACTGTGGTTTGGGATTGTTAAAGCGCAGCGCGGCTCCGTTCTTGTCGGTCACGGTCGCGCCGGCTTCTGTGGCGATCAACGCACCGGCGGCGATGTCCCATTCCCAGCTGTTGCGGAAGGTGAACATCGCCTCAAAGCGGCCTTCGGCAATAAGCGCCAACCGATAGGCGATGGACGGGCGGTGGTGGCGTTGAAACACGGGCACAGCTCCGCGCCAGTGTTGTGGCTCTAAATTGGTGCGGGTGGTCAATACCTGCGCCTCGGCGAGGCTCTCGCTATCTGTCGCAGTGATGGCTTGCCCGTTCAGGAATGCGCCCCGTCCAATGGCAGCGCTGTATAATTTATCCAGCATTGGCAGGTAAACCACTGCCGCGGTGACCTGCCCGCGATCGGCAACCGCCAGCGCATGTGCCCATGTGTCGTCGCCTTTGATAAAACTGCGGGTGCCGTCGATCGGATCAATAACAAACACGCGCTGGCTGTGCAGCCGCGCCGCGCCGTCCTCGGTTTCTTCGGACAGCCAACCATAGTCGGGCCGTGCTTGCATCAATCGCTGGTGCAGTAGCTCATTGACCGCTAGATCTGCTTCGGTAACTGGTCCCGCGTCGTCGGGCTTGTGCCAGAGCTTTGCGCTGGGGCCGTTAAAGCGGCGTGCGACATCTCCCGCTGCACGCGCTGCCTCGATCAGGACCTTAAGGTCATTCTCCGGCAAGGGTCATCCCTTCGATCAGACACGATGGTACAACCCGCGACAGGTGCAAACGGGCGTCATTGGCGGGGATCAGCGTCAACAGCATTTCGGGTAGGGACCCTGCAATCGTGCATTCGTTCACAGGATAGGCAATCTCGCCGTTTTCAATCCAGAAACCGGCGGCCCCGCGGGAATAATCGCCCGTATTGGGGTTGATCGTCGCTCCGATCATTGAGGTGACTAACAAACCGGTTCCCATGGCGCGCATTAGGTCTTGGCGGCTTTGATGGCCCTGGGTTACAGAGGCGTTCCAATTGGCGGGCCCGGGGGGCGATCCAGTGCCGCGGGCCGCATTTGCCGTGGAGGTCATGTCGAGTTTGCGCGCTGTCGCAAGATCCAATGTCCAGCCCTGCAAAATTCCGTTCTCGACAATGCAGCGCTGGGCTGTCGGCAGGCCCTCGCCATCAAACGGGCGGGATCCTGATGTGCGCGGCCGGTGCGGGTCTTCGATGATTGACAGGGCATTGGGCAGGACCTGTTTGCCCAAGCTGTCGCGCAACCATGAGCCGCCACGTGCGATGGCGCTGCCATTGGAGGCGGCCAACAGATGGCTGATCAGCGAGGCGGCAACGCGCTCATCAAATAACACCGGATAGGCCCCGGTTTTTGGTTTGCGGGCGCCCAACCGCTCCAGGCTGCGTTCTGCGGCGCGCTGGCCAATTTCGGCGGCGGGGCGCAAATCGCTCTGAAAAATGCGACTGTCTGCATCGTAATCGGATTCCATTCCGCTGCCAGTTCCGGCGACAGCTACGCACGATATCGAGCGACCAGTGCGTGCGTAGCCGCCGGCAAAACCGTTGCTGGTGGCGAGGTGTATTGCATGGTGGCTATAGCCTGCTGAGGCAGTCTCAACCTGCGAGATACCAGTTGCGCCTAACGCCGCCTGCTCGGCCTGCTTGGCGTCCTCTTGCAGAGCGTCTGGCGTGGGCTCCTGTGCAGGATCGCTAAGTTCAAGCGCCGCGATATCCCACGACTGCGCCAGCGCGTCGCTGTTGGCCAGTCCGATAAATGGATCTATTGGCGCCTCTTTTGCCATCGCAACTGCGCGCTGTGCCATCTCTAAAATTGTTGATGCGCTGATATCTGAGGCGGATACGCAGGCCTGCCGCTGTCCGATCAGCACCCGAAGGCCTATATCCGTGCCCTCGGCGCGTTCGGCTTGCTCAAGCTGCCCGCCACGCACGTCAATTGACAAAGATTGACCTTGTACGGCCATCGCATCGGCATTGTCAGCCCCAGATTTTTTTGCTGCATTTAACAGCATTTCGGTCAGGCCTTGCAGGGTGTGAGACATCCGATTTCCTTGGTTTTTCTCTTTATCAGGTAGCTTGCACAGGGCTGGGGTGCAAGCAGTACAGTTGCTTTTCGACACGCTGGGGCTCATATCGC
>DDEJ01000052.1:0-2921 GCA_002336405.1 Rhodobacteraceae bacterium UBA1957 | reverse complement strand
AGGTCATAGGCCTGCAGTTTGTGTTTGTCGCATTTAGCGAATGCGCTGTCCATTGGACAAGATGCGCCCCTCTTGGGTCACCTCAAGGAGCATTTTCAAAATGTCATTCCCCTCTCCGGGTACGGTGAACATACTGAGCATCATGCGCATTGCCATCGCCTCGCTTTTTGGTAGCAATCCTATATCGATCAATCGGTCGAGCAAGCGGTTGCCACCCTTGAGTTCCGTTTCAAAACGGCCCATCGGGCGGGGCAGTCCCTCAAAGGTTTCGAAGTCGCTATTGTCAAACTCAAAGCGGCCCGCGCCCTCAAGCGCCGCCCCCGCGCCGGCCAGATGCAACTGGCCAATGTCGATATGTTCCAGCTCAAAAGGTATGGAATTATCTTGTCCGAGGGCTTCAATAAATTCAGGTGAAAAGATATCGTGCACAAGCTTGATTTTGCCGGAGACCTCTAAGCCCAATGAAATCGGGTCTCTGGGCAGGATTTCTTCATAATCAAACAGCGCCCACATCATGTCGGACATAACAAAATCAGACAGCGACAAACCCAAATTGAAAGGCTGAGCTGTTGGGTTGGCGGTCAGTGGCAAAAGCACGTTTGCCGCCGCTTTTGCGAGGCTAAGCGAAATTGGAAATGGCAACGCGTCCATCACTAGAAATAAATTTGATTGCGCTGATTTGGTTTTGTATAAAAGCCGCTGTTTATCCAGCGCCAATCTGCCTGATCCTGCTGTGATCTCGCTGCTTTGTTGAAATTTTTCGCCGCCCTCGACTGAGGACATATCGCCCTCTGCGCGGTCATAACGCCAATCTGCGTCAAAACTGGCACCAGCCGTTAAAACTGCCAATGGGTCAGACCAGTTCAGGATAACAGGTAACGCGGTAGTGCCAGTAAATTCTAACCCCGTGGTCTGTCCTGAAAAGTTGTATCGTGTCTCAGCTGCGCTGGGTATCGACATGGAACCCTGATACGACATGCGACCGATGCTCAGATTTTGGGTATAGTTTCGGTCTGTCCGTAATGCGCGTATAGACGTCCCGGTGATGTCGTGAATATCCAGTTCTGCAAGCACGTCCGTGCCTGGCACTTCGGTGCCATCCAGTACAAACTTACCCAGATTTAACCCGACGGTCTCGGCCGCATAATCATGCCGCAGTTCATCAGGTTTGCCAGATGCGGTTATTACAAGATTGCGTTGAGTCAGATTTAATTGCATCTCAAACGCACCATCGTTAGGGCTGTTGCTGCGCAGAATAACCGGTATTTTTTCAGGAAAAACAATGTTAACCTTGCCATTGCCCTTATCCAAAAATTGCAGACTTGAAACCGACAGACTGATGGTTCCGGACGCGTCACTCCCCGGATCTTGAAAACGCTTGTTGATCTGTAAATCCCCAATGGTCAGGCGGGTGCCGTTTCGTGTCTCAGAGGCGCGTAGCTTAAATCCGCTCGCGACCATGGCGGTGCGCAAGCCGTCCCAGACCTGTTGGCTCGTGACGTCTGCCAGTGCCTTTACACTGGGAAGGGTTATCACGAATGTTGCGAGCAATATGGATTTAAGAATAGATGTCATGTGAAGTCCTGACTAATGAGACCAGCACCTGCATATATTCATATTGTGCGCTTATCGGCAACATGCCTGTATGCTGGCAAATCTGTTGTGAGTGTGAAATTAGCTCTAAACATTGAATATGGGAGAGAATGATGCAGGATTTGTCTGGTAAAACGGCAATTATTACGGGTGCAAGTCGCGGTATAGGTGCGGCGGCGGCTCGAGTTTTTGCCGCGCAAGGTGCCAATGTGATGTTGGTGGCACGGTCAGGAGATGCGATTACAGCGCTGGCCGATGAGATCGGCCCAAACGCGATGGCACTGGAATGTGATGTCAGCCAGTATGATGCACTTGAGGCGGTAGTGACTGCTTGCACAGCACGATTTGGCGGCTTGGATGTATTGATCAATAATGCCAGCGTAATCGCCCCGATCAGCCATCTGGCAAGTGCCGACCCCGATCAGTGGGGGGCGGCGATCGACATAAACCTGAAGGGCGTTTTCAACGGGATGCGCGCGGCTGTCCCAGTAATGCAGCGTGCAGGCGGTGGTACCGTACTCACGGTCAGTTCCGGGGCGGCGCATGGTGCGGTTGAAGCGTGGTCGCATTACTGTGCCTCAAAAGCTGGCGCAGCGATGCTGACAAAATGCCTTGATCATGAGGCCCGCGCAACGGGTATTCGGGCGATCGGATTGTCGCCAGGCACTGTTGCGACCCAGATGCAGCGCGATATCAAGGCAAGCGGGATCAACCCAGTGAGCCAGCTCAACTGGGAAGATCACATTCCAGCCGATTGGCCCGCCAAGGCACTTTTATGGATGTGTGGCCCCGAGGCTGATGCGTGGCTTGGGGGAGAGATTTCGCTGCGTGATAATGAAGTTCGCAGCAAAATAGGCTTGGTATGATCACGCTCGATCAGCAAGGTGGGCTTTGGAAAATCACGCTGAACCGGCCCGAAAAGGCCAACGCATTGACGGCGGCCATGCTGCAGGAGCTTGCAGAAATTGCCGAGGCCGCCCAACAGGCGCGCGGGCTGATCATCACAGGTGCCGGCGGGGTATTTAGTGCCGGGGGCGACCTTGATGAAATGGCTGACGGTCTGGCGACCTCTGAGGTATGGGAACGGCTTTCTACTGCAATTGCAGCGGTGCCGGGTCTGAGTATTGCGGCTCTCAACGGCACTCTGGCAGGCGGCGCCATGGGGATGGCTTTGGCTTGTGATATCCGTCTTGCGGTTCCAAAGGCTAAATTTTTCTATCCGGTAATGAAACGCGGGTTTTTGCCACAACCCAGTGATCCTTTGCGGATGTCGGCACTGATCGGGCCAGCCCGGACCAAGCTGATCTTGATGGGTGGGCAAAAACTGA
>DDEJ01000015.1:15692-16440 GCA_002336405.1 Rhodobacteraceae bacterium UBA1957 | reverse complement strand
ATTTTCATCTGATACTTGATATCTTGTTATGACACCTGACTTGACCCGTACCCATGATCTCGTTGATCGCCTTTATCGCCTAAATGCAGCAGGGGATTGGGCTGATACTTTGAACCCTACCCAGCGCATGGCGCTGGCTTATCTGGCGCGGGCGAACCGGTTTTCGCGGTGCCCGTCGCATGTGGCAGAGTATATGGCGCTGACGCGGGGGACGGCATCTCAGACGCTAAAGGCGCTTGTCCGCAAAAAGTTGATCCGTTCACAGCGCTCGTCTAAAGATGGTCGGTCAATATCTTATCAGGTGACCGAACAGGGGTTGCATGTGCTGGGCCGGGTGAGCCTTGTCGAGCAGGTGATGCAGATGATGGATATGGAGTTTATCGATACATTCAACGCGCAATTGGCAGTCCTGTTGCGCCAAGCGCTCACGCTGAGACAAAACAAAACCTTTGGCCTATGCCGGTCTTGCAGGCATCATAAAAAGACGGATTTAGGAGGGCACTGTGGATTGTTAAACGAACCTTTGCATGCCGGGGAAGAGCTCCAGATATGTCAAGAATTTGCTGAAAAAACCCCTGGCATGGATACGGTAGGCGATTAAAAAGCCTCACGAAGCACCTTTCGGGATACCGCAAGGGTCTGGGTGTTCAGCCCCTATTTGCGCAGCGTCAGCCTGTGTGGCGCCACCCTATTGGAACTTAGCGGGTATCAGCCGTAGTGACTTCGGGCAAATCGACACCGGGCAAAT
>DDEJ01000015.1:0-15357 GCA_002336405.1 Rhodobacteraceae bacterium UBA1957 | reverse complement strand
ACACCGGGCAAATCGACTTTTGCACTGGCGGCTAAAATCTTGGCAACGGCAGAATCGTCTTCACGCCCAAGGCCTGCCGCACTGGCCTGTTGAAATAACGCCAACGCTGCCGAGGTCAGCGGCGTGTTACAACCGGCCTTTCCTGCCTCGCTGGCAACAATGCCCAGATCTTTGACAAAAATATCAACCGCCGAATGCGGGGTATAATCGCCGGCAACAATATGCGCGCCGCGGTTCTCAAACATCCAAGACGAGCCGGCGCATTCGCAGATCACCTCATGGAGCTGCTGCAGATCAATTCCGATCTTGGCACCCAGTGTCATGGCCTCGGCGGTCGCGGCAATATGCACACCAGCCAGCAACTGATTGACCATTTTCACCTGTGACCCCAGACCGGGCGTATCGCCGAGGCGGAACACTTTGCCGGCAATGGCGTCTAGTGCCGGCGCGGCGCGCTCAAAAGCTTTTGGATCTCCTGACGCCATGATGGTCATCTTACCTGCCAATGCTTTGACTGAGCCGCCTGAAACCGGTGCATCGATTGGCTGCATGCCGTTAGCGGCTAGGCGGTCGCACAGCTCAAGTGAAGCTGAGGGAGGCATTGTGACACAAAGCACAAACACCGTTCCTGCACGCGCGGTTGCCACGGCCCCTTTCGGCCCAAACAGCACCTGCTCGGTCTGATCTGCATTGACCACAAATACAAAGATCACATCTGCATCGCCTGCGGCTTGCGCTGGCGTTGAGGCGCTGCGTCCGCCTTCGGCTTGAAAGCGTTGCAAAACCTGTGACGCAATATCGACACCGGTGGTCGGCACCCCTGCGCGCAGCAGTGACACTGCTGCCCCCCAGCCCATGGATCCAAGTCCGATAACGGCAGCATTTAAAGGGCGGGTCATGGAGGTCTCCTTGTTATGTTTGGTCTGTTGAGCTGTTCGAAAGACCCTTCCCACAAAGACGAGGCGAGTGCTATCAAAAATCATTGGTATTCAACTCAAGCTGTTATGTCTCAGTGTCGCGTTTTCTCAATAGATAGAGGTCCATAATCCAGCCGTGCTCTTGGCGCGCCTGAGCCCGTTTGGCGATGATTTGATTACCACAATCAGCCAGCGCCCCCGACATTAAAATCTGGTTGTCCATACCGAGATAAGCGCCCCACCAAATATTGTAATCCGCAGCTTCAAGCGTTTGGAACGCGCAGCCCCCATCCAACATCACCACCATGGTTTCACACCCTTCGGGCCAGCCCTCGTCACGCAGGTTGCGCCCAGTGGTGATCATAACCGCGCCGCCCAAAGTGTTCAGCGGGATGCAATGGGCGGCTGTTAGCAGCTGAAAACTGGTCAGCCCCGGCACCATGTGAATTTGCACTTGCATACCGGCGTTGAGCAACCGCTCAGCAATCCGCAGGCTGCTGTCGTATAGTGCCGGGTCGCCCCAGATCATTAATGCCACGGTTCCGCCATCGGGCAGGGCTTGGCGGATTATGCGCCGCCAAGTTGCGGCAATTGCTGCGTGCCAGTCGTTCACTCCGTCAAGATAAGTGCCGCTGGTACTGTCGCGCACCGGCAGGTCGAATTCGACAATTGGCACAGATTGCTGTAGCACTTTATTACAAATTTGCCGGCGTAAGTCAGCTAGGTCAGCCTTGTCAGAGCCTTTTTTAGGCACAAGAATGACGTCGGCCTGATTGAGTTCACGGACAGCCTGCGTGGTCAGGTGGTCTGGGTTGCCCATCCCGATTCCGATGAAATGCAGGATGATCACGGTGCGTCTGCCAGCGATCCGTATAAGATCAACCCCGGCGCCGATGAGACATCGCGTTCCAATCGCTTGGCAAGAGCCTGCATGCTATCGCGCAACAAGTTCTGCTCCGGTCTGCTGACATTTTCGGCCAGCATCGCAGGAGTGTTTTGCGGCAATCCGGCGGCAAACAACCGCTCGGCCAGTACTGGAAAGGTGCGCTTTGGCATATAGACAACCGTCGTTGCCTGCGGATCGGCCAGCGCCGCCATATTCAGATCTTGCGGCAATACCCCTGCGATATCGTGACCCGTAACGAACTGCAATCGACGGGCGGTTAACCGCCGCGTTAAAGGGATCATTGCCGCGGCTGCGGCGGCACTTGCGGTGGTGACACCGGGAATGATTTCAAAATCGATCGCGGCAGCGCGCAGGGCGGTGATCTCTTCCTCAAGCCGGCCAAAAATGCCTGGGTCGCCGGATTTCAGCCGTACAACCCGCGCGCCACTTGCCGCGTAATCAACCAGCAATCGGCTGACATGGGTTTGCTTGGGCGAGGTGCGACCGGCGCGCTTGCCCACTCCGACCAGGTCAGCACCACTGCGGGCGTGGCTGAGAATCGGCCCGGCCGAGAGGTCATCAAACAACACAGCGTCGGCCTGTTGCAGGCAGGCGACGGCTTTCAGTGTCAAAAGATCGGGGTCGCCGGGACCGGAGCCAACAAAACTGACAAACCCGGGAGCGGCAGCCTGTGTCATGATCCGGCCTCTGCAATAAGGTGAAAGAACGTTCCTGTGGTATTGCCACGGCGCGATCCGGTTTCGGCCACCGGGTTGCCATCCGCATCACTCACAGTTGCCAATGGCGCATCAGGTTGCTCAAGAATGCTTGAATAATGATATTCATGACCGCGCAGTTTTGTACCGGTTTGATACCCCAGCAGCGGCGCGTTCAACTCGGCCTGCCGATAGCCAAGGTGGAATTTGCGTTTTTCATAGCTGGTCACCAACCCCAGCAGACCTGCCATTTCATGTGGGGTTCCCTGATTATCGATCAGATGTGTTCCCAAAGCCATGTAGCCGCCACATTCTCCGTGGACAGGGCGGGTGTCTGCATGTTGGCGCAGCCCAGCCATAAAATGCTCTGCAGCAGCCAGTTTCCCTGCGTGCAATTCGGGGTATCCGCCAGGTAGCCAGACCAGATCTGCGCTCGGGTCTGGTGCTTGATCTGCCAAAGGCGAAAACGGCAGAATTTCGGCGCCAGCTGCCCGCCATTGATCCAATAGATGCGGGTAAGTGAACGAAAAAGCGGCATCTTGGGCCAGTGCAATGCGCTGGGCTGGCGCGGCCGGACGCATCTGTGCTGGCCCAGCGCTGGCTTTTGGGGACGTCGCGGCCGCTTTCAGGGCTGCCAGATCAACATTGTCGCGCAGAAACCCCGCATAGGTGGTGATTGCCCGCTCAAGATCGGGATGCTCAACCGCTTGGACCAGTCCCAGATGCCGTTCTGGCAGCGCCAGATCGCGGTTGCGTGGTAATGATCCCAGCACGGTCAGACCGGCATGTTCCATGCCACGGCGGATCAGACGCTCATGACGCGGGCTGGCGACGCGGTTCAGAATAACACCTGCAAAGGGCAGGGTGCTGTTATAGCGCGCAAATCCCAGTGCGGTGGCGGCTGCAGATTGCGCCTGACCGCTGACATCAAGCACCAAAACCACCGCCCAACCCATCATGGCGGCGGTTTCTGCGCTGGACCCAAAGCCAGTCTCTCCGGCGGTTGCGACCCCGTCATAAAGCCCCATAGAGCCTTCGGCGATACTGATATCTGCGCCTGCTGCCTTTTGGGTTAGACTGTGGATCAAGCTGGGGCCCATCGCCCAGCTGTCAAGATTGTAAGAGGCCCGTCCAGCCGCAGCGCGGTGAAAGGCTGGGTCGATATAGTCTGGCCCACTTTTGAACGGTTGCACGGTCAGACCGTCCTCGCGCAAGGCGCGCAGCAACCCCAGCATCACCGTGGTTTTGCCGGTGCCGGAGCTGGGGGCTGAAATCATCAGCCCTGAGGGATTGGTTCGGAGATTAGTCATTGGTTTGGCCTTTGGCAGATTGCGGACGAAAACGTCGGTCATAGTCGCTGGCATACAGGCAGCTTTCGTCAAAGCCTTCGCCTGCCAGTGCAGGGCCCACAAGGATCAGCGCGGTGCGTTCAATCTTGGTCTGAATCGCCGCTTTTAGCGTACCCAGTGTGGCGCGGATAATCTGTTGGTCGGGCCAGCTGGCGCGGTACACCACGGCCACTGGACATGTCATCCCGTATTCTGGTTGCAGATCGGTCAGTATCTGATCGAGATTATGGATCGACAGATGGATCGCCAGCGTGGCGCCTGTTGCTGCAAAATTGCGCAGGCTCTCGCCTTTGGGCATAGCTGAGGCGCGCCCGGGGGTGCGGGTCAGTACCACTGATTGGGCCAGTCCCGGCAGGGTCAGTTCGGTGCCAAGTGCGGCAGCGGCGGCGGCAAAAGATGGCACACCGGGTGTGATTGAGACTGCGATTCCCGCGCTGCGCAGCCGCCGCAGTTGTTCGCCCATAGCCGACCAGACCGACAGATCGCCCGAATGCAGGCGGGCGACGTCGTAACCATCGGCCTCGGCGCGGCGGCATTCACCGATAATAGTGTCCAGATCCAGTGGCGCGGTATTGATAATCCGCGCGTTGGCAGGGCAATGCGCCAAAAGGGCTTCGGGAATGAGTGATCCGGCATACAGGCACACCGGACAGGCGGCGATCAGATCGCGCCCCCTCAGGGTCAACAGGTCCGGTGCACCGGGCCCTGCGCCGATAAAATGAACCGTCATATTATTTTTACCACCTTATAGAATGCACCGTCATTATGTGCCTCCCTCTGCGACTGCGCAGGTCGCTTTCCTATCGTGAGAAACCTGCCGTGTCGAGATCAGACGTGCCCCGACACCCACTGCGCTAAGAGCTGCGGCTTCGGCAACGCTGCCGGTATTGCGCAGCCGTTGCACGCGTGGGCTGTGGGTGGCAGTATTGGGCTGGCCTAAGTTTTCTGTGGTCACTGCGATCACCGGCAGATTGAGGTCGGTTGCAAGCGCCCGCAGGCTGGCGGCAGTGGCCTTATCGGCGGGGGTTGCGAGTGCGGTCAACTTATGGCTCTGCGCGGTTCGCCGCAACGCATCGCGCAGGCTGTCCACTCCGGCGCTGCCACGAAACCCGAAACCGGCGATCACTTGCATTTTGCCGCGCTCCATTGGGTGACGGGAAAGCTCGACCTCCAGCCGTGCTTGGTGCCTAAAGGGGTAGCGTTCGACACCTCAATCCGCATCAGCGTGCCACCAGCCTCGCGGTGCCATTTTGACAGCAGCGTATCTGTTTCCAGCGTGACTGAATTGGCCACCACGCGGGTGCCAGCGGGAACATGTTGCCATAACACCTGCAACAAGTCGGCGCATAGTCCACCGCCGATAAAGACTGCGTCTGGTGGTTCTTTGGCGAGTATGCTGCTCAAGAACTCAAGAGCATTACCCTCAAACAGTTTCAGGTGGCCCGCCCCCAAAGCATCGGCGTTATGGCGGATGCGGGCTGCCCGTTCGCGGTTGTGTTCGATTGCGGTGGTGCGGTTGGCTGGGTGGCCCAGCATCCACTCGATGCCGATAGCGCCTGATCCGGCACCGATGTCCCATAGATGCTCCCCTGGCAGGGGCGCCAGCGTCGAGAGGGTGATGGCGCGGATTGGGCGTTTGGTGATCTGGCCATCATGGTCGAAAAAATCATCTAAAAGACCACTGCTGACGGGCAGGGGACTGCCGGAACCGTCAACACTGAGGGCGGCACAAACCGGATGGTGAATGTCGTCGAAATCAAGGCGGTCTGCGGTCGTGCAACGCACCCGTTCACGGGGCCCACCCATCGCCTCCATCACCCACAGATGCGACGCGCCAAATCCAAGATCCGTCATATATGCCGCCAGCTTCGTGACTGCCTCGCCATCGCGCAGTAAGACCAAAAGCCGAGCACCGGCGTATAAGGCCGGTCTAAGGCGCTGCAACGGGGCCGCGTGCAGGCCGAAAACAGGGGTTTTCTCGAGTGGCCATCCCAAATGGGCCGCGGCGTGTGAGGCCACTGAGGGGGCAGGCAGCGCCTGCCACTCTGTTCGCTCAAGATGGCGGGCCAAGACCGAGCCTGCACCAAACCAGAACGGATCACCCGAGGCCAGAATTACCACGCTACGCCCTCTGAGCGCCAATAGGGGTTCAATACCATCGGCAAACGGAATGGGCCAAACTCTGGTCTCTGCCGTAAGATTTGGCAGCAAGTCCAGATGCCGGGCGGCACCGGTGACGATGGCCGCGCTTTTCAGCACTTCTTGGCTTGCCTTCGACAGGCCCGATAGTCCATCTTCGCCCAGTCCGATTATAGTCAACCAAGGAGCTTTAGCCATGCCGCCAAACCTGCTTATTCTGGGGGGGACGCTTGAGGCCAGCGCGCTGGCCCGGGCGGTTGCAAAAATGGGCATGGCGGCGACCCTGTCTTATGCTGGTCGTGTGGAGCGTCTCAAAGAGCAGCCGATCCCGCGCCGGGTCGGCGGCTTTGGTGGTGTTTGTGGGCTGGCACAGTATCTCAGGGACCATAAAATCACCCATGTGGTTGACGCCACGCACCCTTTCGCGGCCCAGATGAGCAAAAATGCGGTGGCGGCCTGTCGACAAACCGCAACCCAGTTGCTGGCTTTGACGCGGCCGCCGTGGCGCAGGGGTGCCGGGGATGATTGGCAGCACGCCTGCGATATTGCAGCAGCTGTCACGGCGTTGTCGGGGCCGGAAAAGCGGGTAATGTTGGCCATTGGGCGCATGCATCTGGCTCAGTTCAGCCGCAGTCCGCATCACTGGTATCTGTTGCGGTTGGTCGATCCACCCGATGTGCCGCCGCCACTGCCGCATCACCATATCATAATCTCGCGCGGGCCGTTTACGGTCGCTGCGGATGCAGCTTTGTTGCAAGACCATGATATCGACCTCGTGGTTGCCAAAAATGCCGGTGGCAGCGGGGCACAGGCCAAGATATTGGCGGCACGCCAACTTGGCCTGCCAGTTTTGATGATCGACCGTCCAGTTTTGCCGCCGCGAGACGAGGTCGGATCGGTGGACGCGGTGCTGGATTGGCTGGCTCATCACGGCACCGAGCGCGGGGTATAGACCAGCGGCGGTTTGCCTGGCCGTTCAATCAGTCGTGTGGCGCTTGAGCCGAGCAACACAACAGTGCGCATATCGGCCATCTCTGGAGTGGCTTTCTGCAGGGGCAAAATGTTGATCGCTTCGGCCTCGGTGCTGACGGCGCGGGCAAATATGATCGGCCTTTGGTCATCGCACAGCTGCTGCAACAACCGCAGGGCCCGACCAAAGCCCTCGGGGCGGGCGTTTGAGCGAGGATTGTAAAATCCCATTGCAAAATCAGCCTCAACCGCGAGGCGCAAACGCTTTTCGATCAAGGCCCAAGGTTTCAGGTTGTCGCTGAGATTGATGGCGCAGAAGTCATGCCCAAGTGGCGCCCCACATCGGGCCGCAGCCGCCAGCATGGCGGTGATGCCCGGCAGCACCCTGATGTCGAGATCGCGCCAAGGTGCTGGCCCTGCCTCAAGCGCCTCAAAAACAGCCGAGGCCATGGCAAATACGCCGGGATCGCCCGATGAAACCACCACGACCCTGCGGCCTTCAACGGCCAGTTGCAGCGCGTGTTGCGCGCGCTCCAGTTCGACCCGATTGTCGCTTGCGATCAGGTTGAGCCCCGGTCGCGGCGGTATTCTGGCCACATAGGGTATATAGCCGATCACATCGGTGGCCACTGCCAATGCTTTGGTCACCTCGGGGGTGATCAAAGCGTCGTGTCCAGGCCCTAATCCGGCGATGACAAGCGTACCTTCCGTCATGGCCGGCGCCCTTGACCATGGACGATAACGATCGAAAAATAAGGGCTGGTGGTGTCGTCCACCTCGCTCAGGCGGTTGACTTTTTCATTGGGCATGGTGGCGTGTTCCACCAGCCATGCCGAACCCAGCCGACCGGCGCGGTCGATTGCGCGGCGGACTTTTTGCAGATTACGGCCAATTTTCATCACCACCAGCGCATCTGAGCGCGCCATGTGACTGGCGAGAGTGTCTTCGGGCAATGTCCCCATGAGCACGGTCAGAATGTCGTCGCCCCAAGTGATCGGACTGCCGGTTGCCGTCCAAGCCCCCGACATGCCGGTAATCGCCGGTACAACCTGTACCTGCGCCTGATCTTTGAGCCGGCTGTGCAGATGCATGAAAGAGCCATAGAAAAACGGGTCACCTTCGCAGAGTACGACAACGTTATGGCCCGCGTGCAACAGGCCTAGAAGATGGGTGGTACACTCGGTGTAAAAGGCGGCAAGAATTTCATTGTAGCGGGGATCACTGAGCGGGATTTCCGTGGTGACAGGATATTCCATCGCAAATTCGCAAACATGCGGATCTAGCAACCCCTCGACAATGCGCCGGGCTTGTCCACTGCGACCAGCTTTGCGAAAATAAGCCACATGTGCAGTCGCGCCCAAAAGCCGGTGGGCGCGCAGGCTCATCAGATCAGGATCTCCCGGACCAAGGCCAACGCCGTATAGGGTTCCCGTGCTCATTCTTTTCGGCTCGCAACCGCATTGATCGCCGCAACGGTGATCGCGCTGCCCCCCAGCCGGCCGTGAATGGTGCAGCAGGGTACTGGTTGCGCCTGCCAAAGTGCGTCTTTAGATTCGATTGCGCCGACAAAACCAACCGGACAGCCAATGATTGCCGCCGGACGCGGACAATTGGGGTCTTCCAGCATATTAAGCAGATGAAACAACGCGGTCGGGGCGTTGCCAATTGCCACTACGGCGCCTTCGAGGTAGGGCCGCCACAGTTCGAGCGCGGCGGCAGATCTGGTGTTTTGCATCTTGGTGGCAAGACCACGCACGGGATCGGCATGTAGCGTACAGATCACCTCGTTGCCTGCGGGCAGGCGGGTGCGTGTCACCCCTTCGCTGACCATACGGGCGTCGCACAGTATAGGTGCACCAGCTTTGAGTGCGGCGCGGGCGCTTTGGGAAAAGGTCGGTGAGATGGCAACATGGGCGGCCAGATCAACCATCCCGGCGGCATGGATCATCCGCACCGCGATCGGCTCGTCATCGGTTTCAAATCGTGCCAGATCGGCTTCGGCCCTGATGGTGGCAAACGATTGCAGGTAAATGGCAGCACCATCGGTTTGATATTCATAGGGCATGATAAATCTCATCGGCTATTGTCAGCACATCGGTTTCGCTCAGGTCAGAGCGTTCGGGCTGATCCCACGAACATCCGTTGCGAACAAGATCAAACTTGCCAGCCCGGCCAACCAAAGTGATTTCGGCTTTGCGTGGCAGCGCGCAGCCTTTACTGCAGCCCGAGATATGCACGCTGCGGGTGGTGTGTTTTGACAGCGCATAGGCAAGGTCGCGGGTTTCAACCGTGGCGGCGCCGCAAGCGGGCGCGCCGGGACAGGCCGAGACGTTTAATGTTGCGGCCTCGGGGTGGTTGATAAACCCCTGCCATGGACCCGAGGCGGTGGTTTCAAGCATAAACAAACGCCAAGGGGTCAGACGCACGCCGGTGGCGCCACTGCAGCGGATAAGGGTTTCAAACGCACCCGCATCAATCTGGCCAAAGGCAGCGCCCAAGACATATCCCAACGGGTGAGGGCCGGGCACCAAAGTGTTGCGCGTTTCAGCAGGTGCTGTTTGGCACCAGACTGTGGGCAGGGGGTGGGTTTTGAGCAGTTGCGCCATGCGCAGTGATTGACCTTTTGTATTCTGTGCAAACCAATGGGCGAGGTCTAGAACTGTCTCAACGGCCGTCTCACCGGTCACGGGACGCCCCAGTGCTGCGCCATCAGCGCGCAGTAAAAGTGCGCCGGAAAGATCGCGCTCAATGCGGATATCTGCTGAGGCAGCGGTCAGCATTGGGGCGTTGCCAGTGTCCACTGCAAAGCCAAATTTGGTCGGCAGCGCAGGCAGTGCACCAAGCTGGCGGGTCAGGGCGGTCGTCAGTGCATAGGTTTCATCTGCTTGCGTCCAATCCGGAGCAACAAGAATATTGCGACGCGCCTCAATCTCTGGGGCTTCATCCAGCAATTTGAGAGCTTCCAGCTCGGTCATCAGGGCGTCATAGTCTGTCTCAAGGATGCCTCTGATCTGCAGATTGCTGCGACTGGTTAGATCGATTGTGCCATTACCAAAACGCTGTGAGACCTGGCTGAGGCCCAAAGCCTGTTCGGCACTGAGGCGGGCAAAATGTGGTCGGATCCGCACAATCAGCCCGTCTCCTGAGTGCATCGGCCGGTAGGCCCCTGGGCACCAGCCTTTGGCGGCGGGTCTGGTCATGATGCTTTCTCGAATGCATGGCGGATCGTGTTGCGACGGGTTTGCCAGAGGCCAGCCTCCAGCAGGGCTGCAAAACGCCTGCGCATTGCGTCCAATGCTTGCGGGTTTGCCTCTTGCAGAAACGCGACAACCTCGTCGTCGGCCAGAGTTGCGTCATAATATAGATCAAACAGATGCGCTGGCACGGCATCGGCAAGATGTGCAAACGCTGCCATGTGATCCAATGTGGCGGCAATTTCAGCGGCACCGCGAAAGCCGTGGCGCCGCATGCCGGCAATCCAGTCGGGTTGGGTGGCGCGGCCACGCACCACGCGGGCTATTTCTTCAGGCAGGCTGCGGGCGGTTGGGGCATTGGGATCGGTATTGTCTAGGTGATAAAGTGCGGCCTTGCCGCCGGTGACGCTCTGGGCGGCGGCAAAGCCTGCTTCATGAGTGGCATAATCTTCTGCCAGCAAAAGATCGGTTTCCGGCAGATCCTGCAAATGTACGAAACTGTCAGCCTGACGAACCCGGGCTGCGATACCTGCGGGGTCTTGTTGAGCTTGTGCGCCGTTCAGCGACCACGAACTGGCCGCAAGCCAAGCTGCGCCGGCCTGTTTCCGCCCAGTTTCAGAATAATCATCAAGCGCTGCCCCCATGCCCAGACCATAACTGCCCGGAGCGGGCCCATAGACGCGGGCGCTGGGCGCATGTCCGGCATAGGGGTTCCAATCGGCGGCCTCGTCTCGATTGCGAAGGGCCGTGAGGGCTTGTTCGAACAACGTCGAAAGAGTGGGAAAGACATCCCGAAACAGCCCTGAAACCCGAAGCGTGACGTCGATACGCGGACGATCAAGCAAGGCAATTGGCACGATCTCGACCCCGGACACCCGATCAGAGCCGTCATCCCATATCGGTTTGGCCCCAATCAGATGCAGGGCCATGGCAAATTCTTCCCCAGCGGTGCGCATGGTCGCCGACCCCCACAGATCGACAATCGTGCCACGCGGCCAGTCGCCTTCGTCTTGCAAATGGCGGCGCACCAATTCTTCGGCCAGGGTCACGCCTTGTGCATAGGCGGCCCGCGAAGGCACTGCGCGCGGGTCCGTGGTGAATAGGTTGCGCCCTGTGGGTAAAATATCATTGCGCCCGCGATACGGCGATCCGGATGGGCCGGGTGCGATACAGCCCCCAGCCAGCGCCGTCAGCACGGCGGTGCGTTCGGCGGCAATCGACGGGCCGGTTTCAAACTGGGTTTGGGCTGCCGGTGCGCGCCCGTAGATGTGCAAACCGTCGCCAAATTGGCTTTCTTTCACGTCGCAGACAAAGCGGTCGATGCGGGTCAAGGCCTCTGCGGGGCAGCTGGCCTGATCCAAGCCCAGATCTGCCTCGACACCAAGCGCCTGCGCCTCGTCGCGGATATCTGATTGCAAGCGCTTGCGGCGTTTTGGGTCCAGTCCGTCGGCATTTGAAAACTCGTCCAGCAGACTTTCAAGGCGGATCAGGTTGCGCGGCGTATCCGCGGCTTTCAACGGTGGCGGGATATGGCCCAAAGTCACCGCTGAAATCCGTCGTTTGGCCTGTGCGGCTTCGCCGGGGTCATTCACGATAAACGGATAAATGACTGGCATCTGAGCAATCAATGCCTCAGGCCAGCAGCTATCTGACAGAGCGACCGATTTTCCGGGCAGCCATTCCAATGTGCCGTGGGCGCCAAGATGCAGCATCGCGTCGCTGTTTCTGGCGTTTCTGAGCCAGAGGTAAAACGCCACATAGCCATGGCGAGGGACCCGTGACAGATCGTGATATTCGGCGTCGCGTGATTTAGGTGTCCCGCGTTCCGGTTGCAGGGCGACTAAGATATTGCCGCGAGATGTTGCTTTAAATTGAAACAGCCCGTCTTTTATACTGGGATCGTCTTGTGGGGCGCCCCATGCCGCAGCAAGACTGGCCTGAAGGCTGTCTGGCAGGCGCTGAAGCTCATCGAGATAATGATCAAGCGGCCATGTGACGGTTTCACAACTCAGCGCTTGCTCTAAGGATGCCCCCGTCGCAACGTGATAGCCGGCGCCGTCGAGATCTTGTAACAGCGCCTCGGCAGAGCCCAGGGCATCAAGCCCAACGGCATGGGCCATTTGCCATGATTTACCCGGATAGGTCGACAGGATCACAGCAATCTGTTTGTCTGCTGGGTCTTTTTTCGCCAGCGCAACCCATGCCGCGACTTTGTCGACAGCGGCGGCCAGTCGCGCGGGCTGGGCGTTGTGGGCATAGCGTGCATATTGCAGATCTTGATCGCGTGCGTCAGGTTCTTTGAAAGAAATAACACCTGAAAATAGTCGGCCATCCACCTCGGGCAAAACCACATGCATTGCAAGATCGCTGGGCGACAGACCCCGGTCGGCTTCTGCCCAAGCGGATTGGGTTGAGGTGGCCAGTGCCACTTGAAACACTGGCACCCCGGCGGCATCCAGCGGGGAGGCGCCATCTTTGCCCTTGCCTGAAAAAGATGTGGCGTTGACGACTGCGTCTGGTGCCAGCGCGTGCAATTTTTGTGCGAGCCATTTGGCGGCCTCGGGGGCTTTGAGAGAGGGAACAAACAGGCCGTAGACGTCAAAGCCTCGTTTCTCAAAGGCGTCAAAAAGGGCCTCTATCGGGCTGGTATCCCCAGCGCTGAGAAACGAGCGGTAAAAGGTGATTGCCACGCGCGGCGCCGCGGGGTCGGTTGCGTCGGTTTTTTGGGGGGGGGCGAGCCCCTGTTTTGGGGACCAAAACCCGTACATTGGCAGCGCTTTGTCACCAAGCACCGGGGTGGCATAGAGGCCGGCTGCCAGTGCAAGCTGTGCTAGGGCGGCATGGGCGGCCACTGGACCGCCGGTGGCGCAGAGGTCGCCCAATCGGCGCAGAGTGGATATCGGCAGCGTCGACAACTCGTCCAACTGTGTATCCTGACGCCCGTCGGCGGGCAGGACCGCCAAAGCAATCCCTTTTTCACGCGCCAGCGCAGCTACGCATTGCAGCCCATAAGGCCAATAGGGCACGCCACCGATTAAACGGATTAGAATGCCGCGTGCCGCATGCAGCGTGTTGTCTATATAGGTGTCGACAGACAGCGGATGTTTAAGGGCCACCAGGTTTGCCAAGCGCAGACTGGGCATATCGGCGCCGACAGTGGTTTTGGCACGCCGCCAGCCAGACGCAAATGCGCCCAAGTCGCTGTCTGAGAGCGACAATACCACAAGGTCTGCCGGTGTCTGGCGCAGGTCTTGTGGTGTGTCTGCCTGGTCGAGGCTGTGGCTTTCGCGAAAGATAACATGCATTTTGCGTCAGGCACCCAGCGCCGTTCGGATTGCTTCGGAATTGATATCGTCATGCTCGGCAATAACCACAACCCTACCTTGTCGTGGCTCATTCGGCGCCCATGGGCGGTCGAACTGGGTGCGCACTCTTGCGCCCACCGCCTGCACCAACAGCCGCATGGGTTTTCCGGTCACTGCCGCATAGCCTTTGACGCGCAGTATGTTTTGTTGTTTTGCCAGGATTTCTATCTTTGTCGCCAGTGTCGAGGCGTCGGTCTGTTCGGGCAGGGTGACCACGATGCTCTCGAAATCCTCGTGATCGTGATCATGGGCGCTGTCGTGATGCGACGGACGGGCGTCGAGGTCATCCTCGGCGGCGGCGCCAAGTCCAAGGATCACCCGGGGATCGACCGTGCCCTCGGCCACCTCGATCACTGGCAGCGGGCGGTGGGCTTCGGCGGCGATCAATGCGCGGGCAGCGGCGACACCTTCGGGACCTGCAAGGTCTGGTTTGGTCAGCACAATAATATCGGCGCAACTGATTTGATCTTCAAACACTTCTGATAGCGGGGTTTCATGGTCGATACTGCCATCAGCGGCGCGCTGGGCATCGACGGCTGCCACATTTGTGGCAAACCGCCCGGCGGCAACAGCTTCGGCATCGGCCAGCGCAATCACCCCGTCGACGGTGATGCGCGACCGGATTGCGGGCCATTCAAAGGCTTTGAGCAGGGGCTTAGGCAGCGCCAACCCCGAGGTTTCGATCAAGATATGGTCGGGCCGGGGGGAGAGCGCCATTAAGGCCTCGATGGTGGGAATGAAATCATCGGCCACAGTGCAGCAGATGCAGCCATTGGCCAGTTCGATGATGTTCTCGGCAGGGCAGTCGGGAATGGCGCAGGATTTTAAAATCTCGCCGTCAACCCCGACGTCGCCAAATTCATTGACAACCACCGCCAGGCGTTTGCCTTGGGGGTTCTGCATCAGGTGGCGGATCAACGTGGTTTTACCTGCTCCCAGAAAACCGGTGATGACAGTGACGGGGAGTTTCGACAGATCAGGCATTGGGGATCTCCAGTGGCGGTATGCGCGCAATACAGTTTTTACGGAAATGTTCGGGGCGCTCGCGCCACGGAACAACACCGTCTTGAGTGGCTTGATACTTGGTGACACCCTCTATGATCGCGTCCAGATGCGACACTTCATGCAGGTTTCCGTAAACATAGGTCCAGCGTCCCGGACCGCGCAGAGCAATCGAGCAGCCGTTCGAGCAGTTCGACAGGCACGTTACGTCGCGCAGCGTGACACCAGCAGGCAAAGGCTGGCTGGACAACTGCTGCAGCAATTGCCGGCCGGGTCGCACGGGGTTTGCGTCATCAGACTGGCCGCGACGACATTTGGTGCAAACAAGAATTTCAACGCGGCGCTCTGTCAAGGGAGCGGGGCCAGTGGTGTGTATCGTAACGGCATACGCTGTCGCTCCTTATATTCGGGTATAGAACGAAGGAGAGATGGCGGGGACCACAAAGGCCGGACCCGTCACCAGAACACCCCGTCCAGCTCACGTCTTATAAGTTGGCAGGTCTCCCGGCTTGCAGATCTCAGAGCCTTGGCTCTTGTGGTCACTCACCCTTCCCGACAATAGTCAGTGGCCTGTGAGCGCCCTCTCTGGTCACGGTCGCGGGGGCGGCTGCGTTTATTTGTCATGGCGCAAGGCCACACGCATTCCCTTTTCACCTGTCAACGACAGGAACCAACCATTTGTGCTTGCGCCGTCAAAGACCTTGTTGTCAAGCGCAACTGATCCGATAGGCGCGAAAGTGGTGAAGCTGTGGGCGCAATGTCTGCTTTAGACATCCGTTTCGGCGCTCTGCCGCAAATATTTTGGACCGAGGCTCCACTT
>DDEJ01000167.1:24167-24526 GCA_002336405.1 Rhodobacteraceae bacterium UBA1957 | reverse complement strand
TTCAGGAACGCCTGTGCGACTGAGTATGAAACATCAAATAAGGGCAGACCAGAAACGAATGATATTGAATTTCCCACCAATAATAGACATTTTTGGAACACCTTTCGTCCATTGACCACATCAGAATGACAACCCGATAGGGCTTTGCCTCGTTCGAATTGCAAACTGAGGTACCTTCTAATTACTGCAAAACCAAAAGACCCGTTGTCCAATATCGATTTGCTGATCAATAGCATGAACGTGCTTATGGGGGAGCCAATAGGCTACGTTGCAATCTCTAAACATATACACAAGGCCCGCGAAGATATCGCTAAAGCCGGCAAAATTGCCAAAGATGTCGGGGCCGTTGCATTGAATAT
>DDEJ01000167.1:677-23845 GCA_002336405.1 Rhodobacteraceae bacterium UBA1957 | reverse complement strand
GTTGCATTGAATATACTGGCGCAGATGCGGGCAGGTCTTTGCCCACTTTCGATGAGACAGTGTCCACATTAGACGAGATAGAGGCCAAGCTGAGCAAGGGCTCGTCAGCCTCCATCACTCACATGCCCAGCGCCTCTTTGTACATTTCCAGCACAGCCTCTTCTTCGGCGATATCGTCTTTGTCGCGTTTGCGCAGTGCGATCACCTTGCGGATCACTTTGGTGTCATACCCGCGCGACTTCGCCTCAGACATCACCTCTTTTTGTTGATCCGCAATATCTTTCTTTTCTGCCTCCAAACGCTCGAAGCGTTCAATAAATTGGCGCAACTCATTTGCGGTCACGCGATAATTGGCGTCGCTCTCGTCGGTCATTAATCTCTCCTGTTCACTGGCATAGACCGATACAAGCCCCGGCCCTGCGCCGCAAGCCGTCAATCGAAATCTTTCACGGACACGCCTTGCCATGCGCGGGCGGGTCCAATACCCTTTGCTAGTTTTTAAAACGCAAAAGGCTTGAGATGTACGTTCTAATATGGGGTGGCGCCGCCGTGACGCTATGCAGTCTTGTGGGGATGTTATGGTGCATCGCCAAGGTCAGAAATGCCCGCAATGCAAGTTTACCCGACGAAGAGCTTAGGCTGGTGATGGCGCAGATTTTGCCTAGAAATCTGGCCGCATTATTTCTATCTGCGATCGGGTTGATGATGGTAGTTGTGGGAATTTTACTTAGCTAAGGCGCGCTTGCCAGACGACTTCTCGTGGTTTGCGCATGTCTGATCGCAGGCGCCAGCCACCAACTTTTCTGCCCCCTACATCAATCGAACACTGCACCCTTTGGAAACCATATTTTCCATTTTGCTGCTCAAATAGAATAAATTCCTGCTATTATCAAAAAAATAACGCCTTTCTCCCTTGCATGACTTTTGCGCCTGCTTAGATTAGACTCAAAGGAGATACGCCATGCACGCGCCGACACAGTCGTTCTTCGACATAACAACGAACACAGCCTCCTACGTGGTCAGAGAT
The DNA here is from genome assembly GCA_002336405.1 of Rhodobacteraceae bacterium UBA1957. Taxonomy (GTDB): domain Bacteria; phylum Pseudomonadota; class Alphaproteobacteria; order Rhodobacterales; family Rhodobacteraceae; genus CPC320. The sequence continues at coordinate 22,818 of DDEJ01000167.1, read as the reverse complement.
CCGTCAGGAACATCCTGCGCCATCATCGACAGCGTTTTGGATTTTGACTATGCATCTGGCCAGACAGACACCAAAGCCGCCGATCAAATCATCGCTTGGGTAAAAGCTGAGCAACTCGATGTAAAATGGATACTCGAAACCCACGCCCATGCCGACCATCTGTCTGCCGCGCCTTATCTGCAAGAGCGCCTGGGCGGACAAATTGGCATCAGTGAGCAGATCAAAGTGGTTCAGGATACTTTTGGAAAAGTATTTAACGAGGGCACTGAATTTGAACGTGACGGCAGCCAGTTCGACCGCCTATTTAGCGAGGGTGACAGCTTTCATATCGGACAATTGCGGGGGGATGTCATGTACACCCCAGGCCATACGCCGGCCTGCGTTACTTATGTGCTAGGGGATGCGGCGTTTGTCGGAGATACTTTGTTCATGCCAGATTTCGGCACTGCGCGCTGCGACTTTCCGGGTGGATCCTCCGCAACGCTCTATCAATCGATTCAGAAAATACTATCGCTGCCCGACGAGACCCGGATCTTTGTGTGCCATGATTACAAAGCACCTGGGCGCGACGTCTTTGCGTGGGAAACCACTGTGGGTGAACAAAAAGCGCGCAATGTGCATGTCGGCGCTGGCAAAGACCAAGACGCTTTTGTCCATATGCGTGATGCGCGAGATGCCCAGCTTGCGATGCCTAGGCTGATCATCCCGTCACTGCAGGTCAATATGCGGGCTGGCAAGATGCCACAAGCCGACGAAAACGGAGATGTATATCTCAAGGTGCCGATCAATAAAATGTAATCAGCGATCTGATGCGTCACTGCTCAATGAAACCGGCTTGGGCACTGGACAGGAATGTCATTGAGCTCTAACATCGGGTCATGGAAATCCATAAAGTAACCCATAACTTCTTTGTTAGTGCTCAGATAGAGACCGCTGACACAGATGCGATTGCTGAGGCTGGCATTGTGCGGGTCATTTGTAACCGGCCAGATCAAGAAGTGCCCGTCCCGCTGCAGGCAGACGCTATTGGGTCTGCGGTGCGCGCCGCAGGTATAGATTTTGCAGTTTTACCAATCACCCATCAATCGATGACGCAGAGCGCTGTTGCCCAGCAGTCTGAGCTGATAAATTCTGCTGATGGGCCAGTTCTGGCCTATTGCGCGTCAGGTACGCGGTCGACGGTGATTTGGGCGCTGGGACAGGTTGGCACCCTGTCAGTAGACGAGATCCTAAACTGCGCGGCACAGGCCGGATACGATCTGTCAGATCTGCGGCCAACCTTGCAAGGTCTTTCAACGAACGTTTGACTATCAGTGGGCTTCGGACAGCCCCAAAACAGGGGGCTGCAAGACCTCATCACCCGCGGCGTCATCGCCGGAAAAAGTGGTGGCAACGTCCGGCAAAGTGGCAATTTCGCGGGTGTGACATATTTGTGCACCTAACACAGCAGAGGTTGCGGTATGGTCACCTAAAATTTTTGTATCCTCAAATTCGGTTTCGACATCTCTACCGCTCTCATGGCCTTGACCTGACGAGGGCCAAAGCAGGCGGATCGCACGCATCCCCTGAGATTGACCAAGGTGGGCAGAAAACTTGAAATCTGTTTTATTAGCGCAGACAGTAACTTGCTCCATTATGGCTTGCGGCAAGGGTAGAAGGTCGCCTACGGCCAACTTTTCAGCACGCTCAAGCGGCAATGTGAGCTGGGTCAGAAAAACGTTCAATTCCGCCGCAACGTCCAACCAGGGTGTCGCTGTTTTAGTGACCTCCATGATATTTACCGAAGGCATGAGTTCTGCCGGTGTTCCACGCTCGGGGAACGCCAGCACCAAGCTCGCACATTTGGCATTATCGGCTAGATCTAATTTGACCTTAAAGACCTGAAAATATTCAGCTGGCAAGGCCGCCCCCAGATCAAGATAGTCCTCAACACGCTCATGATATTTAAAATCACGAATCCACCAATTTTCCATCGCCGGCTTCAGAGATTGCGACAACTCGGCCAATAGCAAATCAACCATCGGCGCAACAAGCGCGGCATCCGTCTGTGTCGGCACCCGTGGTTCGGCAGGACGCTTGGACACCTGCCCGACGGTCAATATCTCAATAAAAGCCGCAAGGCCTTGTGGATCTAATGCCACCAACCCACGGCAGGACCCCGGCCCGTCGATCAATAATAAAAGATGACTACTCACCAACCCAGAAACCAAATCTCTAGCAGCCAGCAACTGATGCCCCACATCTTGGACAAGAACGGGCATACTAAAAATTTGATCAATCGACTGCACCAGAGCCACGCTTAAAGTTTTACCAGGTGTCATACCTTTAGCATCCTGCGCTTGGCGCACCAATGCAGCTTTACGACGCAAAATTGGGTCAGGGGTTTGTTCGCTCATAGGGTCAACTGATGCCTTGCAATAGTTAACCGTCAAGATAGCCGCAACCAGGTTACTAAATACTTTATTTAAACGCCTATTAATCTGTTGATGACATGTCTGCTCGCGCAGCGCCGCCGATGACACTTTCTGGCAGTCGGATACGGAAAGCAGCGCCATTTTGGCCCGGCAAATAAATAACATCACCCTGCAAACGCTGCAAAATCTCCCGACTTATCGCCAAGCCCAAACCTGCCCCGCCAGACTTATGCCCTCCAATCCGAGAAAATTTTTCAAAAATTAGGTTTTGATTTTCGTAAGAAATACCGGTGCCATTATCGATAAAATCTATCGTCAACTGCTGCGCAGATTGTCGGACAATAATCTGTAGTTTTGGCTCAGCCGCATCGCAATATTTATGAGCGTTGACGATTAAATTCAAAAATACTTGATTCAAGCGATCAAGATCCGTGTACAACCAGATCCGTTCGTCAGCGCTGTTGCGGTGAATTTGCATCGCCGCGGCATCGCGACCAACCCGCGCCATAGCGACCGAATGATCCATTAAATCACTCAGAGATCCCGTGCTTAAATTCAAGCTGACCTGCCCGTTTTCCAAAACGCTTAAATCCAGCAGATCGTCCAACAAACGTGTCAGACGTATCGTTTCTTCTTGGATGATTGAGGCGTATCTTACTTGTTCTTGCGGGCTGAGAACCTCGACACCGCGCAGAATTTCCGAAAACGCACGAATTGAACTCATCGGGGTGCGCAATTCGTGACTGATCTGCGATAGGAATGCATCTTTTTGTACAGATAGTTGCGTCAACTTGGTATTTGCATTCCTAAGTTGCAACGCAGTCCGCGCTAGTTCTTGTGATTTTATCTCGAGTTCAGACGAATACACCTTCATCTGCGCCGTCTCATCGGCAACCGCCATCAGATCATGCACAGACACCGGAGTGCCACCAATAATTTGCCCGACCATGGCGTGCGCCGTAGCAGCGCCCACCGATCCGGCCATTTCGCGCTCCAGTTCAGCCAAAAATTCTTCGGAAGGCTCGGGAAGATAGCCGCTGACGCCCTGACGGGTGGCGGCGCTTTGAAACAGGGCTTGGGCTTCGCTGGCACCTAAAATGCGCTGAGCCATTACCATCAAATCTTCGCTTTGCGCCACCCCGCCAGACCAACTTTTCTGCTGGGTAGAATGCTGGTAAACATTGACAAACTGCGCGCCCTGCAATTGCTCCAACGGCGATGGCAATGTTATCAAAGACACAAGAACGAACACCAGTGTATTGATCGACATGCTGAGCAAAACTGCATGTACCAAAGGGTCCAATCCCTCGAAGCCGAAAAGTGCCTGAGGGCGCAACCAATCAAGACCAAACAGGCCAAATTGAACCACTGTTTCAGGTAAGAACACCCCACCGGCGAAACTTGGCAAAAACAACGTAAAAAGCCAGATCAAAAATCCAATCAACAGACCCGACAGCGCCCCCATGCGAGTCGCGCCGCGCCAAAATATGCCCCCCAACATAGCCGGTAAAACTTGGACCACACCCGCGAAAGACACCAACCCAATCGAGGTCAATGCAGCCCCGCCGCCAGAAAGGCTAAAATACAGATAGCCCAGAAAGACCACGCCCGCGATCGCCAGCCGCCGTGCCAGTAACACCACATTGCGCACATCGCCCGACATGCTGGCTCCACCGCCCGTCATCCGCACCCAGATCGGCATCACAATATGGTTGGAGACCATCGTCGAGAGGGCAATTGCCGCGACGATCACCATTGACGTGGCCGAAGAAAATCCTCCAAGAAAAGATAATATTGCCAGACCGTCACGCCCCTGACTAAGCGGGACAGTCAGCACAAACAGATCCGGGTTTGACCCCTCAGGTAGGGTTTGCAAACCGACAACTGCAATTGGAATGACGAAAAGACTTATCAACATGACATAGACAGGAAACGCCCATGAAGCGGTTTGCAGATGGCTTTCATCTTCATTTTCAACCACCAGAACCTGAAACATTCTCGGCAGGCATAAAAAGGCCGCGCCTGAAAGAAAGGTCAAGGCCGCCCAGCGTCCTCCATGAATCTCTGCCGTGCCAATCGTCGATGCATCAATGCGTTGAAGCGTTTCACTGACACCTCCAGACACCCCCCAGACCACGAATATACCCACCGCCAAAAGCGCGCACAGCTTGACCACCGCCTCGACCGCAATGGCCATAACCACCCCATAGTGACGCTCATTCACATCCAGATTACGGGTGCCGAATACGATCGTGAAAAGAGTAAGGCCGCTGGCCACCCAAATCGCAGTTGCATTTGAATCAGCGACCGGCGCGTCTAAGCCGCCAGCCTCAGCAAAAGCCGCAAACGACAGGGTGACCGATTGTAACTGCAACGCGATATACGGCGTGGTTCCGATCACGGCCAAAAGCGTCACACAGACCGCGAGCAAATTCGATTTTCCGAACCGAGAGGAGATCAGATCCGCCACCGAAGTAATGCGCTGGCTACGTCCAATGCGCACCAGCTTGCGCAGCACCCACCACCAACCGACCATCACAATGGTGGGGCCCAAATAGATCGTCAAATACTCAAGCCCGGATCTGGCGGCATTGCCAACAGCGCCGTAGAATGTCCAAGCGGTGCAGTAGACCGAGAGCGAGAGCGTGTAGACCAAAGGCTGGCTCATCCAGGCCCCGCGTCCACGCAGCGCCGCACGCTCGGCGGCGAAAGCGACAAGAAACAACAAGACCACATAACTCAAACAGACAAGAATAAGCAGATTGAGCGGGGTCAATTATCAGTCTCCAGCGACTTTTCTACTGCACCTGCTCCAAGCCGCCGCGCCAACCAGACCGCCGCAAAAACCAGCGCAAGCCAGACAGAAAAGAAATAAATCATCGCATCCGACGTCTTAACGCCCTCGGACCACAACAAGGGCACCCCAAATAAAACAATTCCCAGCACCGGCAGGACCTTAAGAGCCTCAATTATCCGGCGTGTGCGATAACGGCGACGCTCCAGATACACATATTCAGATGCTTTAGAAGTCAGCATAGCGTCAGTTCTTGCACAGCTGAGAGGATGTCAGCATTTGAAAAAGGTTTCGTCATAAAGCGACTTACCCCCAGCTTTTCCGCCATCACGCGATCTTTATTCTGTCCGCGGGCTGTTAACATCAGCACCGGTAACTCTTGAGTATCAGCGTTGTCCCGCAAGTCTTTGAGAATATCAAAACCACTTTTATTTGGTAGCATAACATCCAAAATAACCAGATCCGGACGCTTGCGCTGCACCGCTTCAACAGCGTCGTTACCATCGGCGTGTAACGAGACAGCCCAGCCGTCACGCGACAGAATGAAACTCAGCGCTTCAACTATATTGGGCTCATCCTCGATAATAAGCACATGTTTTACCATTTCCCTGCCTTTCCAGATCGGTTCAGGAGCCATTCCGTTTGTGTTACCCCACCCTACAAACAGTCAAAGCCCTTCTGCAAGGATGGAAGGCTCACGGCGCGCCGCACAACTGACCTCGACACAAAGGCGGCAGCTGACCCCCACACGGGTATGTTGTTCGTTTTCAGGCTGTTGGCGCGGTTTGGCGTCAGATTTACTGAGAGCCACCGGCCGGATCAGCATATAGGCGCGCAAAAGCGGCGGTTGGTTATACGCCGACGGCGTCACTGGGACGGCAATAGCATAGCTTTGATACACCCCCCTTTGATCACCAGAATACGTCATCTGCGTCTGAAACAATTGCAGCGGTGCCGATAATGTCCGGTACAGCGGCCACACCGGACAGCCAGCCCCAAACCTTGGGATCGCAAACCCTGCAACGGGCTTGCGGTAACTCAATGCACCAGAAGCGTCACAAATCACCAAACCGACCGGAGTTGGGATTTGGTTTTCATCAAGGCTTGCAAGCCGCCGCATAACCAGCGTCACATCAACCAAAAGATGTTGTGCCAGCTGCAACGGATCAATGCCAAATTCGGCCACCGCTTTGATAAGACGGTCAGCTGACAGCGCCTGCACATCCCACCAGTATTGTTTCAGAAAGCTCTCAAGCATAAAACGAGCTGCAGCAGACCGCATCTTACCGGCTTCGACTTGTATCATCTCCTCGCTTGAGGTTTCGGCTTCAAAAGCGGGAATTTGAAAATTATGGGCCTGCAAAAATGCCTCAACCTCGTCTTCTGGCGTGGTGATACCGATGCCTGCATCTTCGGAATTATCAAAATAATTGACCAATGACTGGCTGCTCTCAGCAAGGCGTGCACTGTCTTCGTTTAGATTGCGGTGAAACCTGTCACGCCATGCCGGCTCAAGTTCGGCGGTATCAGATAAAATAGATGCGGCCGAGCGGATCGAGGTGACGCTGGACAAAACATCATGAAAAGCCGCCGCCAGATAGGGATCATGGGTCAAACGGTCAGAGGCTGCTGCCAAGCGCTTTTCCAACGAAGTGATGCGTTGAAAACTTTCATTCAGCACCCGTGACCACGCAGGAAAACGGTTAGCCAATTCTTCAACCCGCTGCAATTCGGGCACCCCGCCCGCCCGATCGCCCACCGCATCACGCAGCGATGCGATCAGACTGGCCTCGGCACCATCCGCCAGAACCGCAGGCTCTACATCAAGCGCTCTGGCAATATCTTGCAGAACCTTTCCGCCGATTCTGCGACGGTTATGTTCGATTAGATTGAGGTAGGACGCCGAAATACCCGATCGGCGGGCAAGCTCTGCTTGACGCAGCCCGGCAAGGGTGCGCCGCTCGCGAATGCGTGTTCCAACTAAGGTCTCGCGTGGCATAATAGAATCCCTATCAGTATCAATGGCTTCTTCTTGGAGAGGATAATTTATTTACAACAATAATGATACTTTGTATATTTATTTACAAAATAATCATTTAAAACAAGTGCTTTGTTGATAACTTTATCAAACTAGGGCATGCTTAATTTGCATATTAATTTGCAGGCGATGCACATGCGAGGACAGCGTATCGCTTTAAATCCATTGGGAGGATCAAATGTCCAAGTTAAACCTGACGCGCCGTGGCGTGATCAAAACTGGTGCGGCCGCTGGTACAGCGCTTGCCATGCCAACAATTCTGACCGCTGGCAGTCATGCTGGCTTTACCAATGCTCCAACCGGCAGTTCAGTCACCCTGGGCTTTAATGTGCCACAAACGGGCCCATATGCCGAAGAGGGCATGGATGAGCTGCGCGCACAAGAGCTTGCCGTGCAACACCTGAACGGTGAAGGCGATGGCGGAATGATGAATACATTCAGCTCAAAAGCGCTGAAAGGCAACGGTATCCTTGGCAAAAAAGTAGAGTTTGTAACAGGTGACACTCAGACCAAATCTGACGCCGCCCGGGCATCTGCCAAATCAATGATCGAAAAAGACGGCGCAATTATGGTCAACGGCGGCTCTTCTTCGGGCGTGGCCATTGCGGTTCAGGGTCTGTGCCAAGAGGCAGGCATCATCTTTATGGCCGGTCTAACCCATTCGAATGACACCACTGGAAAAGACAAAAAAGCCAACGGTTTCCGCCACTTCTTTAACGGTTATATGTCAGCCGCCGCTCTGGCGCCCGTGCTGAAAAGTGCCTATGGCGATGATCGCCAAGCCTATCACCTGACCGCAGATTATACGTGGGGCTGGACACAGCAAGAATCCATCGCGGCCGCGACCGAAGCCATGGGTTGGAATACCGTTAACAACGTGTTGACGCCACTGGCCTCGACCGACTTTTCATCCTATATTGCCCCCGTTCTGAACTCTGGCGCCGACGTTTTGGTTCTGAACCACTACGGCGGGAACATGGTGAACTCGCTGACCAACGCGATTCAGTTTGGTCTGCGTGACAAAATGGTCAACGGCAAGAAGTTTGAAATCGTTGTGCCGCTCTATTCAGAGCTGATGGCGGCCGGTGCGGGTGAAAACGTGCAAGGTGTGATCGGTTCGATGAACTGGAACTGGCAGCTGCAGGATGCGGGCTCGAAGGCCTTTGTAAAATCCTTTGGTGAGAAATATGGCCGTCCACCCTCGAACTCAGCACATACCTGCTATGTACAGACACTGCTCTATGCAGACGCCTGTGAGCGCGCGGGCACCTTCAACCCTTGCGGCGTTGGCGAAGCCCTCGAAGGCTTTGATTTTGACGGACTTGGCAATGGCCCAACATCGTACCGCGCCGACGACCACCAGTGTTTCAAAGACGTTTTGGTTATGAAGGGCAAAGAAAACCCAACCAACGAATATGACACATTGGAAATCGTCGAAGTGACCCCTCGGGCACAGGTCGAATATGCACCAGATCACCCCATGTTTGCCGGTGGCCAACTGGGTGCGTGTAACCCCGGCGCTTAAGCCGCTATCTTTTTCCGGCCACCCGTTTAAGGTGGCCGGACCTTCTGGGTGTCCCTGTCTTTTTGGCAGGGACACTTCTTTACAGACCTCTTACGGTGGGTGTCATGGACGCAATCATCCTGCAGATTCTTAACGGGCTGGATAAAGGCTCTGCCTATGCGCTTATCGCGTTGGGGCTAACCTTGATTTTTGGAACTTTGGGTGTTGTGAACTTTGCCCATGGTGCGCTGTTCATGATCGGCGCGTTTTGTGCCGTGACCCTGTCTAAAATTCTCAGTCTCAGCTATATCATTCTCGACGAAACCCAAACGGATTTCTTGGGCAAACCTCTCAAAGTCAAAGTGCCCTACGCCGAGAGTTGGTTTGGCCCCGAAATTGGGGCGGCGATCATCGATTGGTCTGTGCCGCTGGCTATTTTGTTCTCGATCCCCGTGATGCTGCTTATTGGCTTTGCTATGGAACGCGGGTTGATCAAGCACTTCTATAAAAGGCCCCACGCCGACCAGATCCTCGTTACGTTTGGCTTGGCCATCGTGATGCAGGAGATTATCAAATATTTTTACGGCGCCAATCCGATCCCTACACCGGCTCCGGATGTGTTCACTGGATCGTATGATTTTGGCGTCTTGCTGGGCTTTGACCCCAATGTGATTATCTACCCCTATTGGCGGTTGGTATATTTCGGTTTCTCAGCCATCATCATCGGCGCGGTCTTTTCGTTTTTGCGCTTCACAACTTTCGGCATGGTGGTGCGCGCTGGCATGGCCGACCGCGAGACCGTCGGTCTGCTAGGCATTGACATCGACAAACGCTTTACGCTGATGTTTGGCATTGCCGCAGCCGTAGCCGGACTGGCGGGGGTGATGTATGCGCCAATTAATTCACCCAACTACCACATGGGTATGGACTTTCTGGTCCTAAGCTTTGTGGTGGTTGTTGTTGGCGGTATGGGCAGCCTGCCCGGCGCCGTCTTGGCCGGCTTCCTGCTGGGTACGCTGGAAAGCTTTGCCTCGATGAACGAGGTAAAGTCCATTTTCCCCGGTATCGACCAGATCATCATCTATGTGGTGGCCATTCTCATTCTACTCACCCGCCCCCGCGGCCTGATGGGCCGCAAGGGCGTGATGGAGGACTAAGCCATGTTCGGACTTGACAAAAAAGATGCCACATTGCTGGTAATCGTCGCCATATTGACGCTCTGCGCGCCATTTTTATTAAACCCCTTTCCATCTGAAAGCGCCTTGGCGCAATTCAATGCCGGCTATCCTGATCTGATGCAGCGCTTTGTCATATTCGGAATTTTCGCGATTGGATTTAATATTCTGTTTGGCCTGACGGGGTATCTGTCGTTTGGTCATGCGGCCTTTCTGGGGGTCGGATCTTATTCAGCGGTCTGGATGTTCAAATTGCTCAGCATGAATGTGATCCCAGCGATCATATTGTCAGTGGTCGTGGCCGGTTTATTTTCACTGTTGATCGGGTTCATCTCACTGCGACGGTCGGGCATTTATTTCTCCATTTTAACGCTGGCCTTTGCGCAGATGTCGTTCAATCTGGCCTATTCAGTTTTAACGCCGATCACTAATGGTGAAACCGGACTGCAACTGACGTTGAACGATCCCCGAATTCTGGGGCAATCGGCAACTGCGGACGGATCTATTCCAGTGACAAGCTTGTTTGGCTTGGAAATGCGATCAACCTATGAGCTGGTCATGGGGCCTTGGGCGTTTCAGTTTAATGCCGGCTACTACCTATGCGCGGTGATTATGGTGCTGGCATTCTATATGTCGATCCGAATTTTCCGCTCTCCTTTTGGGTTGATGCTGCGCGCGATCAAATCTAACCAGACGCGGATGAGCTATACCGGGTTGAACCCAAAACCCTATACCTTAGCAGCCTTTGTGATCTCAGGCATGTATGCGGGTCTGGCAGGCGGGCTGATGGCCTCGATGGACCCATTAGCCGGGGCAGAGCGGATGCAATGGACCGCCAGTGGCGAGGTTGTGCTGATGACAATCTTGGGCGGTGCAGGCACATTGATTGGTCCGGTGCTTGGCGCAGGCTTTATCAAATACTTCGAGAACATCTTTTCAAAAATCAACGATACCGTACTGCACAGCTGGTTCAGCTTTATGCCTGACGGATTGGAAAACCTCGTCGTAATGTTGGTATATCCGTTCATTGGAAAAGGCTGGCACCTGACGCTGGGGCTGATGTTTATGATGGTTGTGATCTTCCTGCCCGGTGGTTTGGTTGAAGGCGGCCAACGCATACGTCGGCTGTTTCGCCGCAAGGATGACACTCCCGCCGCCAAAACCGAACCGGCAGAATAAGGAAGCGTGATGATGGGTATCCTTGAGGTCAAAAACGTCAACAAACGCTTTGGGGGGCTACAAGCCCTCGGCGATGTCAATCTTAGCGTGGCAGAAAACTCTGTACACGCGATCATCGGTCCGAATGGCGCCGGCAAATCGACCCTGCTGAACTGTTTGGTGGGCAAGCTTATGCCCGACACCGGCAGCGTACTGTTCGATGGGCAATCCGTTTTGGGGCGCACCCCGCATGAAATTAACCAGATGGGCATCTCACGGGTGTTTCAGACACCAGAAATTTTTGGCGAACTGACAGTTCTGGAAAACATGATGATCCCCTGTTTTGCCAAGCGCGACGGCAGTTTTCGCATGCATGCAATCGGGCATATGTTTGACGAAGCCGAGTTGGTCGAAAAAGCCGAGCATATGCTAGAGAGCATGAACATGGCTGGTAAACATCATATGCATGCCGCGGCGATGTCGCGCGGCGACAAAAGGCGGTTAGAGATTGCCATGTGCTTGGCACAAGAGCCGCGCCTGCTGTTGCTCGATGAACCAACCGCAGGAATGGCGCGCGCCGATACCAACAATACTATTGATTTGCTAAAACAAATCAAAGACGAACGCGACATCACCATTGCTATTATTGAACATGATATGCATGTGGTCTTTTCGCTTGCCGAACGGATTACAGTTTTGGCGCAGGGTATGCCCCTGGTTGAAGACACACCCGAAAACATCAAAGGCCACCCCAAGGTAAAAGAAGCCTATCTGGGCGAGGCACATTAGAGAGGCCGACCATGACCGCACCCTCAGCTTCTTCGCGGCACGCAAGCGCATCCGAGACGACGCAGGCCTATCTGGCTGTGAATAATATGCACGCGCATTACGGCGAGAGCTATATTGTTCAAGGCATAACCCTTGCGGTGAACGAAGGCGAAATTCTCGCCCTTCTGGGCCGCAACGGCGCAGGTAAAACCACGACGCTGCGGACCATTGCTCGGTTGGATGACCCGCAGTTGACCCAAGGTGAGCTATGGCTTGACGGCCAGCGTATCGATAGCATGTCCAGCCATCAAGCTGCGGTTGCCGGCATCGGTCTGGTACCAGAAGACCGCCGAATTATTGCCGGTCTCACCGTTGAGGAAAACTTGCAATTGGCACAGATAGCCGAGCCGGTTGGCTGGTCATTGTCACGGATTTACGATCTGTTTCCCCGCCTAGAGGAACGCCGCAAACAAGAGGGCATCACTCTTTCTGGCGGCGAACAACAAATGCTGTCGATCGCCCGGGCATTGGCCCGCCAGATAAAGGTGTTGTTGCTGGACGAGCCCTATGAGGGGCTGGCCCCAGTCATCGTTGACGAGATCGAAAAAACCCTGCGTCTTATCAAGCAAGAGGGTATGACCACAATTATTGTTGAGCAAAACGCCGTGCGTGCCCTTAAACTGGCCGACCGCGCCGTAATCCTAGACACAGGCCAAATTGTCTTTGACGGCAGTGCCCAGGACGTGCTGGACGATGAAGCTTTGCGGGCTGAGTATCTGGCGATATAAACACGCCGACAGCAGCGCTCTTTGACTTGAAGTTAAACGAACATCGCCTTTGGTGTCGCCTTGCATTTATCGACGTAAATACCTAGCCTATCAAAATTGACCCATAAACAGAAGGCACATCATGTCTGAAAAACGTTTTCCGCCCTCCAATGCATTTGCCGCCAACGCGCATATCAATGCATCAAAATACACAGAAATGTACGCCGCATCCATCGCCGACCCCGATGCTTTTTGGCGCGAACATGGCAAGCGGGTTGACTGGATCAAGCCTTTTTCAATTACTAAAAATGTCAACTTTAATCATCCCGATGTCTCAATCAAATGGTTTGAAGACGGGGTGCTAAACGTGTCAGCCAATTGCATTGACCGTCATCTGGAAACCCGGGGCGAGCAGATAGCAATCATCTGGGAAGGCGACAATCCCAACGATAGCAAACACGTCACCTATCGCGAAATGCACACGCAGGTCTGTAAAATGGCCAACGTCTATAAAAACCTTGGTGTCAGCAAAGGCGACCGCGTCGTCCTTTACATGCCGATGATCCCCGAGGCCGCCTATGCCATGCTGGCTTGCGCCCGTATCGGCGCGGTGCATTCAATAGTCTTTGCGGGCTTTTCGCCCGAAGCACTGGCCGCCCGCGTCAATGGCTGCAAAGCCTCACTGGTGGTGACGGCAGACGAGGCACCCCGCGGCGGACGCAACACTGCGCTGAAATCAAATGTTGATAAAGCCCTGACCATCTGTGGCGATGTCACAACGCTGGTCGTCGAACGCACGGGTGCCGATGTGTTGATGAAACAGGGACGCGATCATTCGTTCACCGCTGCGATGGCCAGCGCTTCACCCGATTGTGCGCCAGAGCCGATGAACGCAGAAGATCCGCTTTTCATCTTGTATACTTCGGGGTCCACCGGGGCGCCAAAAGGCGTTGTACACACCACAGGCGGCTATCTGGTCTGGGCCTCAATGACCCATGAGATGGTGTTCGATTATCACGACGGCGATGTCTATTGGTGCACAGCCGATGTCGGCTGGGTGACCGGTCACAGCTATATTGTCTATGGGCCGTTGGCCAATGGCGCACAAACGCTGATGTTTGAAGGCGTACCGACCTATCCAGATGCATCGAGGTTCTGGCAGGTCTGTGAAAAGCACAAAGTCAATCAATTCTATACTGCGCCCACAGCCATCCGGGCGCTCATGGGACAGGGCAATGCGTTTGTCGAAAAGTGCGATTTAAGCAGCCTGAAGCTTTTAGGGACCGTCGGTGAACCGATCAATCCAGAGGCTTGGAACTGGTATCATGACGTGGTTGGAAAAGGTAACTGCCCAATCGTCGACACATGGTGGCAGACCGAAACCGGCGGTCACCTTCTGACCCCCTTGCCCGGGGCTACCACCACCAAGCCGGGCTCTGCAACAAACCCGTTTTTCGGCGTGGTACCGGTGATCCTCGATCCTACCACCGGGGCTGAGCTGACCAGCACCGAAGCCGAAGGTGTGCTGTGTATCAAGGACAGCTGGCCCGGTCAGATGCGCACCGTTTACGGTGATCACGACCGATTTGTGAAAACCTATTTCTCAGATTTCAAAGGCTATTACTTCTCGGGTGATGGCTGCAGACGTGATGCGGATGGCTATTATTGGATCACCGGCCGGGTCGATGATGTGCTCAACGTTTCGGGCCACCGCATGGGCACTGCCGAAGTCGAAAGCGCACTTGTGGCACATCCCAAAGTCTCTGAGGCGGCGGTTGTCGGCTATCCCCATGACATCAAGGGACAGGGCATTTACTGCTATGTGACGCTTATGGCCGGAGAAGCTTCCAACGAAGAACTGCGGCTGGAGCTGCGCAATTGGGTACGCAAGGAAATCGGCCCAATTGCATCGCCTGATCTGATTCAGTGGGCCCCGGGGTTGCCTAAAACCCGCTCAGGCAAAATAATGCGGCGCATCCTGCGCAAAATAGCCGAAAATGACTATGGCGCACTTGGCGACACCTCAACATTGGCAGATCCATCGGTGGTGGACGAACTCATCGAAAATCGCGCCAACCGCTAGGCGTTTTTCTGACCCGACCTCAGAGCGCGCTCAGCAAGGCGCGCTCTGAGGTCGGTTTTCAGCACTTTGCCATAATTATTCTTGGGCAGTTCCGAAATCTCTATATAGGCTTTGGGCCGCTTGAAACGCGCGATCTGTGCAACACAATGGGCCGCAAGTGCCGCCTCATCTAGCTGATAGTCTTTATTTATGACGACAAACGCTGCCACCACCTCACCCCAATCGGCATCAGCGCGCCCAACCACCGAGACCTCGGACACCGAAGGGTGCGTCAGTAATACCTCTTCCACCTCGCGTGGGTAAATATTGCTGCCACCCGAAATAATCAGATCTTTAGACCTATCTTTCAGCGTCAGATACCCCTCGTCATCCAATTGTCCCATATCGCCAGTGCGCAGCCAGCCCTGCACCAACGCCCGGGCTGTGGCCGCAGGGTTTCGCCAATACCCCGGCATCACCGCATCACCGCGCACAATAATTTCGCCCGTCGCGCCATTCGGCATTTTGCGTCCCTGCACATCTGCAATCCTAACCTGCGCAGCGGCCTGCGCCCGCCCGACCGAGGCCAGTCGCGCCCGCCAGCGGGGATGGCTGCGATCCGCTACATCCGCCCGCGACAAGGCGGTGATGCACATAGGGCATTCACCTTGACCATAAATCTGGATAAAAATCGGACCAAAGCAACTGACTGCTGCGATGATATCCTCTTGATACATTGGCCCACCTCCATAGATGACGCTGCGTAGCCCCGCGCCAGTCTGACCAGTGGCTTTAGCGGCCTCGGTCATACGTTTGACCATGGTCGGGGCCGCAAAAAGATGCGCCCGCTCAAAGTGTTTTGCCAGATCAAAAATTTCCAAAGCGTCAAATCCACCAGAGCGCGGCAAAACGTGGCGCGCCCCAACAAGAACATGCATCACGTTATACAGGCCGGCCCCATGTGACAGTGGCGCTGCATAAATCGCCACATCCGGGGTCTCTACTGAATCGACATCCGAAAAATACGTCAACGCCATCACCTGCAGCATGCGGTGGGTGATCATCACCCCCTTGGGCCGGCCAGTGGTGCCTGAGGTGTAAAACAACCACGCCAGATCCTCTGCAGCGCGCACCGCAATATCCGGGTCTGCCTCGAACTCAAACAATTCGGCAAACTCAGTTCCCGCCAGATCAATCACCCGCCCAACACCGGTTTGGGCGTGGACATGTGCTTGCAATGGCGCGGCAAGATCAGCGGATGCAAAGGTCAGCGCGACCTCGGCATCCCCCATAATCCAAGCCACCTCACGCGGGTGCAGCTTGGCATTGATCGGGACGACCACCGCCCCTGCATACCATGCCCCATAGAGCAAAATCAGATACTCGGGAACATTGGTCAAATGCAGGGCAATACGATCGCCAACCTGAATACCCGAGGCCTTAAACCAGGCGGCGGCCTGCGCAGCGCAGTGATCAAATTGCCCATAATTGGCAATCTGTCGCACACCGACAAACAGCGCCGGACGCTGAGGATGGGCCCGCGCCATCCTTTGCAGCCAAAGCGATATATTCATCATTCTCCCCCTAAAGTCTGTCCTTTAACGCGCTTTACCGCCCCCTGGTGGTACCAACCAATGCCTGATGTGCCCTCAGATTGTTTTCAAGTCCCAGACCAGTAATTTAGACTATTTAACTCTTGTGTTACTCAGGTACGAATTTAAACTTGTCCTTCCAAGTTGAAAATACCCACAAGATCATCAGTAGCCGACTTTTCCTTTCGCACCATATATTGTAGTAAATCACAAAGCGGGTAAAAAAACCGCCGCATACAGGTCTAAAACCAGTTGAGGATAGAATGACAAAAAAAAATAATGACGATGATGTAATATTCATTCAAGCCCTCGCCACGGTGCTCCGCAACAATGACCTGACCGAATTACAAGTTGAACGACAGGATGGCGATGATCGTAGCCTGAACATCCATCTCAGCCGAGCAATCCCTGTCCCCGCCGCTGTGGCGCCGGTTGCGGCCCCTGGTGCAATCACTGCGGCACCGGCTGCTGCGATAGCAGCGGTAGAAAACGCCCCCGACGACCCCGCCAGCCACCCCGGAGCGGTCACCTCACCAATGGTTGGGACCGTCTATATGCAGGCTGAACCAGGCGCAGCGCCATTTTCAGCAATTGGTGCAAAAGTCAGCGAGGGCGACACCCTGCTGATCGTAGAGGCGATGAAGACGATGAACCACATTCCCGCCCCACGATCAGGTGTCATCACTCGGATACTGGTCGAAGACGGAGCCGCCGTCGAATACGGGGCTCCTTTGGTTATTTTGGAATAAGAGATCACCATGTTTAACAAGATCCTGATTGCCAACCGCGGAGAAATTGCGCTGCGGGTCATCCGTGCCTGCCGCGAAATGGGCATCGCATCGGTTGCCGTGCATTCCACCGCCGATAGCGATGCAATGCATGTCCGTATGGCCGACGAATCGGTCTGCATTGGCCCTCCAAGCGCCACCGACAGCTATCTTTCGATCCCAGCAATCATTGCTGCGTGTGAAATCACCGGTGCGCAAGCGATCCATCCCGGCTATGGATTCCTGTCTGAGAACGCCAGTTTTGTGCAGGTCATTGAAGACCACGGTTTGACCTTTATTGGCCCCACAGCCCAACATATCCGTATCATGGGCGATAAAATTTCAGCGAAAGACTCTATGAAAGATCTGGGTGTGCCCTGCGTGCCAGGCTCAGACGGTGGCGTACCAACGCTTGAGGATGCCAAACGCATCGGCGCCGAGATGGGCTATCCGGTGATCATCAAAGCCACCGCCGGAGGTGGCGGTCGCGGAATGAAAGTCGCCCGAAGCGCCGATGAAATGGAAAGCGCTTTTCTGACCGCGCGCGCCGAGGGCAAGGCCGCGTTCGGCAATGCCGAAGTGTATATCGAAAAGTACTTAACCACGCCGCGCCATATCGAAATTCAAGTATTTGGCGATGGCAAGGGCCAAGCTGTGCATCTGGGCGAACGCGATTGTTCACTGCAGAGGCGTCATCAAAAAGTCTTTGAAGAGGCGCCAGGACCTACTATTTCAGCCGATGAGCGGGCACAGATTGGCAAGACCTGTGCCGATGCCGTAGCTAAAATCGACTATATCGGGGCTGGAACAATCGAGTTTCTCTATGAGAAAGGCGCGTTTTATTTCATTGAGATGAACACCCGCCTGCAAGTCGAGCACCCGGTAACCGAGGCAATTTTTGGCGTCGATCTGGTCCGCGAGCAAATCCGCGTTGCCGCCGGGCTGCCGATGTCTTTTGGCCAAGAGGATCTGACTATCAACGGCCATGCAATCGAAGTGCGAATCAATGCGGAAAGGCTGCCCAACTTTGCACCCTGCCCTGGCACCGTCAGCCAGTATCATGCACCGGGCGGCCTTGGGGTACGGATGGATTCAGCCTTGTATACCGGCTATGCGATCCCACCCTATTATGACAGTCTGATCGGCAAGCTAATCGTGCATGGTCGCGACCGCCCCGAAGCGTTGGCGCGTCTGAGCCGCGCGTTGGGAGAATTAATCGTAGATGGGGTAGAGACCACCGTGCCGCTGTTTGATGCCCTGCTGCGCGAGGCCGATGTCCAGCAAGGCACCTATACCATTCATTGGCTGGAAACATGGCTGGATAAAACGTTTTCAAGCTGACCCAGTCCACACATAACTGAGGACGAATATGGCCTCTGACATCCTGAGCACCGAGATACTGCTGGAGGCTTACCGCTCTGGAGCATTTCCGATGGCAGAAGATCGTAACAGCAGCGAGTTATTCTGGGTCAACCCACAGGAACGCGGGGTGGTCCCACTTGATCGGTTTCATATTTCACGCTCACTGGCGCGGCAATTGCGCAAGGAACAGCATCAGATCAAGATCAATCACGATTTTGATGCCGTGATTGCCGGTTGTGCCGCCCGCGATGATACTTGGATCAGCGCCGATATTCAACGAGCCTATCGCCGGTTGTTTGAAATTGGCCATGTGCACACGACAGAAGTCTATGACGGGACACGACTGGTGGGGGGTGTTTACGGGGTCAGCATCGGCGCGGCATATTTTGGTGAAAGCATGTTTTCATGCACAACCAGCGCCTCTAAAATAGCGCTCGCTTATCTTGTCGACCGTCTGCGTTTGGCGGGATTTCAATTGTTTGATACGCAGTTCATAACCCCGCATCTGGCATCTCTTGGCGCCATTGAAATCAGCCGAGACACCTATTTGGCGGCCTTGTCAGTCGCGCTTAGCCAACCGGCCGACTTTACCGCTCCGGCCGTTCCACCGCGCGCTCAAGATATTATACAGCGCAATACCCAGACATCATAGCGCGGGTGATCCAACGCACTGATCGCCGGTGAGGATGCAATCATCCAACCGCGGAAAAAAGGCTCTGTGGCGCCAGCTTCGCGAATGTCGAGTTGTGCAAAAGCATCGCCCGAAGGGTTATCTGCCGGGTACCGACAATCTGTCAACTCAATCTGCAGTTTGCCAATACTATGGCGCTGCAAAAGCCCAAACTCAAGATCTGCAGTTCTACCACTGACCTTATCGAGCGTCCTGATCATCGCACCTTGGCCACTGCGGGCCGCCTCTTGGGCGTTGGTAGCGTCTGGTGTCAAATTGAGCAGAAGCACGCAAATCAGAGCAAGCCTCACTCTGAGTTGCCTCCAGAGACAAACTTGAGCAGCAGTGTTGTCAGGCTGACAGCGCTTTGCGTGTCTTCGATCTGGTCGCCTGAGGCAAAGTAAAATGGTGACCCGCCAGGCATAATCTCAACAAAATTGCCTCCCAAAAGCCCCTCGGAAGAGATAACCACCGCACTGTCATCAGGAATTTCAACCCCAGATCCCAGCGTCAGATCAGTCTCAGCACGATAGGTTTCAGGATTGAGCGTGACAGCAGTCACCGTACCGATCTTGACCCCAGCCAAACGCACATCAGTGCCTGTCCCCACTCCCTCTAACGACCGAAACGAGGCCGTTAGGACATAGTTACTCTGGCCAACCCCAATACCCAAACCAGTCGATTGCGCCGCAAAGACCCCAAAGGAAATAGCTGCAACAATAACGACCGCGCCAACAAAGGCTTCTATTTTGTTTTCTGACATCGCCAAATCGTCCTATTCCGGTGTCCATGCCTCATAGTCTTTGCGTTGCGCCGGCACTGCAAGACGCAGAGATCCCGTTGGCGCATAGGCCGCTGATGAACCGGTCAAATTGGCCTGATGGGGTTTTTCCCAAAGCTGATGACGCAGCGGTACGTCGCTTGGTGGGTCATTCCACGTACGGTGCAACCATCCATGCCAGTCCGGACTGATCCTGCTGGCTTCACATTCCCCGTTAAATATTACCCAACGGCGCTTGTCATCGGCGGTATGGTAGTAAACATTACCCTGATCGTCGCTGCCAACACGCAGGCCTTTGCGCCATGTGAACAACTGGGTACCTATCGTTTGACTGTCCCACCAGGTCACTGCCCTTAGAAGCGTTTTAAAGATACTCATCGCGACACCTCCTTACCGTTTATGCGGAATTTACCGCCCCCCAAAAAAGGCAGTAAATTTCCACTTCAAAGACCGCGCAGACTGTTTAATTCCTAAGAGGCAGTCGCTGTTTCCTTGCTATCGTCGGCATAAATCATCAAAGGTTGCGCCTCGGACATCACGGCGTCATCATTCACCACCACTTCATCAACATTGTCGAGACCGGGCAGATCAAACATGGTATCAAGCAAGATTTCCTCAAGAATAGACCGCAAGCCCCGCGCGCCAGTTTTGCGCTGAATTGCGCGTTTAGCAATGGCGCTGAGTGCCTCATCGGTAAACGACAGTTTTGCGTCTTCCAACTCGAATAACCGCTGGTATTGCTTGACCAACGCATTCTTTGGCTGTGTCAAAATGGTGACCAACGCATCCTCATCGAGATCTTCCAGTGTTGCAAGAACCGGAAGACGTCCGACAAATTCCGGTATCAGACCAAACTTCAATAAATCTTCAGGTTCGAGCTCTTTGAAAACTTCGCCGACACCGCGATCATCATTATCACGGACATCCGCGCCAAATCCAATTGCACTGCCTTTGCCCCTGCGCGCAATGATTTTATCCAATCCAGCAAAAGCGCCCCCGCAGACAAATAGGATATTTGTGGTATCCACCTGCAAAAATTCTTGTTGTGGATGCTTTCGTCCACCCTGTGGAGGCACACTTGCAACGGTCCCTTCCATCAGCTTTAAAAGCGCCTGTTGAACGCCTTCGCCCGAGACATCCCGCGTGATCGAAGGGTTCTCGGACTTGCGCGTGATTTTATCAACTTCGTCGATATACACGATGCCCCGTTGCGCCCTCTCAACGTTATATTCCGAGGCCTGCAAAAGTTTGAGAATGATGTTCTCGACATCCTCACCCACATAGCCCGCTTCAGTCAACGTTGTTGCATCGGCCATGGTAAAGGGAACATCCAGGATCCTTGCCAATGTCTGCGCCAACAGTGTTTTGCCGCAGCCCGTTGGGCCAATCAGCAGGATATTTGACTTTGACAGCTCAATCTCACTATTTTTGGCTGAGTGATCGAGGCGCTTGTAGTGGTTGTGAACCGCCACCGAAAGAACGCGTTTCGCCAGTGCTTGCCCGATCACATAATCGTCAAGAACATCGCAAATCTCCCGTGGCGTCGGGACGCCTTCAGAAGATTTCAAGCTCGATCCCTTGGTCTCTTCGCGAATGATGTCCATACACAACTCGACACATTCATCACAAATAAACACAGTCGGGCCAGCAATCAGCTTTCTCACCTCATGCTGACTTTTTCCACAAAAACTGCAGTACAGGGTGTTTTTACTGTCGGAACCTGAGCTCGTTGCCATTTTTTACCTTTCGGTCCTTGAGTATCGGAAGCTGCATGTCGCACAACTCTCGTGTTTAGTTTAGGACAGCCAAACTGTCATCACAACGTCAAACTTCAACAAACGCAGGTTGTCACTCGTCTGCCTCATCCGCCATGGCACGATTGGTAACAATCTCATCAATCAAGCCCCACTTTTTCGCATCTTCGGCGGACATGAAATTATCACGCTCAAGTGCAGCCTCAACTTTTTTCAGCGTTTGCCCTGTGTGTTTGACATAGATATCGTTCAAGCGTTTTTTCAGCTTCAATGTCTCTTCGGCATGAATCATGATGTCTGTCGCCTGACCTTGGTACCCGCCAGATGGCTGGTGCACCATAATACGGCTATTGGGCAGAGAAAACCGCATTCCAGGCTCGCCCGCTGTTAAAAGCAATGACCCCATTGACGCCGCCTGCCCGACCACGAGCGTGGAAACTTTGGGGCGGATGTACTGCATCGTGTCATAAATAGACATACCCGAGGTCACAACGCCTCCCGGGCTGTTGATATACATGCTGATTTCCTTAGACGG
>DDEJ01000167.1:0-280 GCA_002336405.1 Rhodobacteraceae bacterium UBA1957 | reverse complement strand
CTTAGAAAGATAATCCGTTCTTTGAGAAGCCGTGAGAAAATATCATAGGCCCGCTCTCCACGGCTTGTCTGTTCCACTACCATGGGGACCAACGTGTTCATATATACGTCTATTGGATCATTCATACTCGCCTGCCTGCTGCTGCTGTCGGATTAAGACTAAGGATTTAAACTTACCAGAGTCTTAGTGTCGCGTCACACTCGCTGCAAGGGGCCGCGACACTTTCACAACAAAACTAAGTAATAAATATTAAAGACGTCTGCGTCATAGCGTTTTTGGA
>DDEJ01000013.1:14414-45761 GCA_002336405.1 Rhodobacteraceae bacterium UBA1957 | reverse complement strand
CCAGTTGACGGATTTTCAGGCGCAACTGCGCTGGGCATTTCGGCCTCAGAGGGTGTTCAGGCGCTCGCGGCGAATGGGATTACTTGGTGGGATGCGTTTTTTGGCAATATGCAGGGCTCACTTGGGGAAACTTCGACCTTTGCTTGTTTGATCGGTCTGGCGTTTCTTTTGGCGACCAGGATTGCAAATTACCGTATGGTGGTGGGCTGTTTGGCGGGAATGGTCGGATTTTCACTGCTGCTGAATTGGATTGGATCTGACAGCAACCCAATGTTTGCGATGCCATGGTATTGGCACTTGGTTGTGGGCAGCTACATGTTTGGGCTTTGTTTTATGGTCACCGAACCGGTGTCTGCCAGCCATACCAATTTGGGACGTTATTTTTACGGGGCGCTGATCGGTTTTATGGCGGTGATGATCCGCGTGCTCAATCCAGCATTCCCCGAGGGCATGATGCTGGCGATCCTGTTTGCGAATATCTTTGCGCCACTGATTGATTATTTCGTCGTGCAAGCCAACATCAAACGGAGGGCGCTTCGTCATGCCTGAGCAAGACACAATTACCGCCCCCCTAAGCTGGTTTGGCCGCTTTAAGGCACTGCCGGTTGATAGCACTCCGAAAACGATCTTTGTGGCCGTGGTGCTGTGCCTGTTTTGTTCAATGATTGTGGCCGCCGCGGCCGTCAGCCTGCGCCCGACCCAAGGCGCCAACAAGCTGCGTGACAAGCAGGTTAACATCCTGCAAGTTGCTGGCCTGTATGCACAAGGCGTAGATGTTGGTACGGTTTTTGCCTCGTTTGAGCCACGCATCGTCGACATGAAAACGGGCATGTTTACCGATATGTTCGACGCCGCGACCTTTGATGATCGTGCAGCGTCTTCGGATCCAGAACTTAGTACTGAATTGAAAGACGACCCGGCCATGATCGGACGCCAATCAAATTTCACCACGGTATATCTGTTGAAAAATAGCGATGGATCGCTCGATAAGGTTATTTTGCCAATCTACGGTTACGGACTGTGGTCGACATTGTACGGCTTTATCGCTCTGGAAGAGAACGGCAATGATATTTTTGGTCTGCAATTTTATGAACATGCCGAGACACCAGGTCTTGGCGCAGAGGTCGATAACCCGCGCTGGAAAGCCCAGTGGAGCGGCAAAAGCCTGCGTGACGGAGATGGCAGCCTGCTTATTCAGGTCGCCAAGGGCACGGGCCCAGAGAAGCATCACGTCGATGCGCTGGCGGGGGCAACTCTGACATCAAACGGCGTCGATAATCTAGTGAAATTCTGGATGGGAGAGGCCGGTTTTGCGCCCTTCTTGAGAAACCTAACGGCAGGAGAGGCATAATGGGACAGACCAAGAAGGACCTTCTGATCGACCCTTTGGTCGATAACAACCCGATCACCTTGCAGGTCTTGGGTATCTGCTCGGCGCTTGCGGTCACATCGTCTTTACAAGTCGCTGTGGTTATGGCTTTGGCGGTTACCGTCGTGACGGCGTTTGCGTCGATGTTCATCTCGATGCTGCGCAATTATATCCCGGGTTCAATCCGGATTATTGTGCAGATGGTGATTATCGCTTCGCTGGTGATTTTGGTCGATCAGGTATTGAAAGCCTATGCGTTTCAGATTTCCAAAACACTGTCGGTTTTTGTCGGCCTGATCATTACAAACTGTATCGTGATGGGCCGCGCTGAGGCCTTCGCGATGAAAAACCCCCCCTTAGATTCGTTTCTTGATGGGGTGGGCAATGGGTTGGGCTATGGGTTAATCTTGCTTCTGGTTGGCTTTATCCGCGAGTTATTCGGCGCAGGTTCGCTGTTTGGCTTTACGGTTCTAGAGACCGTGAACAACGGTGGCTGGTATGTGCCCAACGGCTTGCTACTGCTGCCGCCCTCAGCGTTTTTCATCATCGGTCTGCTGATCTGGGGCGCGCGCACCTGGAAACCTGCACAGGTCGAGGCCCGCGAGTATAAGATACAAACGGCGGAGGCGCACTAATGGAAGAGCTAATTTCTCTGGCCGTTAAGGCAATTTTTGTCGAAAACCTGGCACTGTCGTTCTTTCTTGGCATGTGTACTTTCATTGCGGTGTCCAAAAAGATTGCAACCGCCATCGGGTTGGGCATCTCGGTGATGGTGGTGCAACTGATCACCGTGCCGGCCAACAATCTGATCCTGACCTATCTTTTAAAGCCCGGTGCGTTGGCCTGGGCCGGATTTCCCGAGGTTGACCTGACTTTTCTTGGCCTTATCTCTTATATCGGGGTGATTGCCGCGATTGTGCAGGTTCTTGAAATGGTTCTCGATAAGTATTTTCCGCCACTTTACAATGCGCTGGGTATTTTCCTGCCGCTGATCACGGTCAACTGTGCGATTTTGGGTGGGTCACTGTTTATGGTGGAGCGCGATTACAATTTTGCAGAGGCCACCACATATGGCCTGTCATCGGGCTTTGGCTGGGCGCTGGCTATTACCGCTATGGCGGGCGTGCGCGAAAAACTAAAATATAGCGATATTCCGGACGGGCTTCAGGGTCTTGGTATTACCTTCATTACTGCAGGGTTAATGGCCATGGGCTTTATGTGCTTTTCTGGTGTGAAACTGTAAGGAGTTACATAGTATGGAAACCTTCACGCTTGGTGTTGCGCTCTTCACATTAATTGTTATCTCACTGGTAACTTTTATTATTTTTGCGAAAAGCAAATTGGTTGCGACCGGTGATGTCAATATTACCATCAATGGTGAGAAAACCATAACGGTGCCGGCGGGTGGCAAGTTGCTACAGACCTTGGCGGCAGAAAAACTCTTCGTACCTTCGGCGTGCGGCGGCGGCGGAACCTGTGCCCAGTGTCGGGTAAAAATCCACTCTGGTGGTGGGTCTATCCTGCCCACGGAAGAGGGGCATATCAACAAGCGTGAGGCGTCTTGTGGAGATCGCCTGTCGTGTCAGGTCGCGGTCAAACAGGATATGCAGATCGAAGTTCCCGAAGAGGTGTTTGGGGTGCAAAAATGGCGTTGCAAAGTGCGTAGCAACGACAATGTTGCGACCTTTATTAAGGAGCTTGTTCTGGAGTTACCGGAAGGCGAAGACGTAAAATTCCGCGCTGGCGGCTATATTCAGATTGAGGCTCCGGCTTATTCCCTGTCGTACAAAGATTTCGATGTGGATGAAGAGTACCACCCAGATTGGGACCGGTTTAAAATCTGGGATTTTACATCAGACGTGCCAGAAGCACTCGAGCGGGCCTATTCGATGGCCAATTATCCTGGTGAGAAGGGCATTGTGATGTTGAACGTACGGATCGCATCACCGCCCCCAGGATCGAGCGGGATCCCAGCTGGTAAAATGTCTTCTTATATTTTCAACCTCAAGGCTGGTGACGAGGTCACAATCTCTGGTCCGTTTGGCGAGTTCTTTGCCCGCGAAACCAAGAAAGAGATGGTCTTTGTCGGCGGCGGGGCCGGTATGGCGCCAATGCGCAGCCACATTTTTGATCAGATGGACCGCTTGAACACTGATCGCAAAGTGACGTTTTGGTACGGTGCGCGCTCTAAGCGTGAGATGTTTTACGTAGACGACTTCGATCGCCTGCAAGCGGGCAATGACAACTTTACGTGGCATGTTGCGCTTTCAGACTCGATGCCAGAAGATGAATGGACCGGCCATACCGGGTTTATTCATAACGTGTTGTTCGACGAATATTTGAAGAACCATCCGGCACCGGAGGATTGTGAATATTACATGTGTGGCCCCCCCATTATGAACCAGTCCGTAATCAACATGTTGCTTGACCTTGGTGTCGACCGTGAGGACATCATGCTGGACGATTTCGGCGGCTAAATATTGCCCGTCCTTTGTTTGCAAAAGCCGCTCTCTAGGGGGCGGCTTTTTGTTGCAAAAGCCCACTGCTGAAAAGCATGAGCTTGCTGCGGGTTCTACTGCGTTTCTGCTGTCGGTCACTTTGCTTTAAACACGCATCAAAAGGGGTACTTGCTGTCACTAATCTAGGTTTGAAACGGCTATATATCAGGCGGATTCGGGCTGGAGAAAACCACAAAATATCATTATGTCCTTGTCTAATTGACTCGCCAACCGTTGTTCAAATGCCGCAATTTCATCTGGAAACAAATTTTTCTAACCGCCAATATTATTTTCATAAGGTACGGAAAATCAACCATTCATTGTGAAAACTGATCTAGTTTAGTGTGATTAGCCGCATCGATTGAAGGCGCTATATTCTGCTTTGTTCGGGTTTTTCCGCTTGGTCTGGTTGACCATGTGTCGTGGCCCGACTAGCTTGCCGTGACCATGACAGCAATCTGAATGTGCTCTACGGCATATGAAAGGAGCCACCCGTGGATGATTTATTAAGGGAATATCTTCCCATCTTGATGTTTATAGCGGTTGCTGTAGGCCTTGGTGTACTTTTGATATTGGCCGCCTTTATTCTGGCGGTTCGTCACCCCGATCCTGAAAAATTATCGGCATATGAATGTGGGTTCAATGCCTTTGATGACGCACGCATGAAGTTTGATGTGCGGTTCTATCTGGTGGCTATTCTTTTTATCATATTTGACCTCGAAATAGCATTTTTATTCCCTTGGGCGGTGGCCCTCAGAGATATCAGCATGCTGGGCTTTTGGTCGATGATTGTTTTCTTGGCAGTACTGACCATCGGGTTCGCCTATGAGTGGAAAAAAGGGGCTTTGGAATGGGAGTGATGACCGGGGACGCGAAAACCGTGGCTAGTAAGGCTGGCGCAGATATGGATGTGTCAGCTCGGGCACTGAACAGCCAGTTACAGGATAAGGGCTTTTTGCTGACCTCTGCCGAAGATCTTGTCAACTGGGCGCGCGCTGGCAGCTTGCATTGGATGACGTTTGGTTTGGCCTGCTGCGCAGTGGAAATGATGCATACTTCGATGCCACGCTATGATGCCGAACGGTTTGGCATTGCGCCGCGTGCCAGCCCGCGCCAGTCCGATGTGATGATTGTGGCGGGTACACTGACCAATAAAATGGCGCCGGCCCTGCGCAAGGTCTATGATCAAATGCCAGAGCCACGCTATGTGATTTCAATGGGATCGTGTGCCAACGGGGGCGGATATTATCATTACAGCTATTCGGTTGTGCGGGGGTGTGACCGGATTGTTCCGGTGGATATTTATGTGCCCGGCTGCCCGCCAACGGCCGAGGCGCTTCTGTACGGGATTTTGGCCCTACAGCGCAAAATTCGACGTACGGGGACAATTGCAAGATGACCGAAGCGCTGACCGAATTGGGCGATCGGATCGCGCTGAAACGCAGTGATTGTGTCTTGTCATGGTCGATCAGTCACGGCGAGTTATCAATTGAAGTGGCCCCTGCACATCTTTTGTCCTTGGTCGAATATCTCAAGCTTGATGTAGATTGTAAATTTACCACCTTGGTGGATATTACTGCAGTGGATTACCCTGAGCGGATCAAGCGCTTTGATGTGGTTTATCATTTTCTGTCGATGTACCAAAATCATCGGCTTAGATTACATGTGGCGCGGCGCGAACATGAGATGTTGCCGTCCATTGTGTCGCTGCACCCTTGTGCCAATTGGTTCGAGCGCGAAGTGTTTGATATGTTTGGCCTGCTGTTTTCGGGCCATCCCGATTTGCGCCGCCTGCTGACTGATTACGGTTTTCGCGGCCATCCTCTCCGTAAGGATTT
This sequence comes from Rhodobacteraceae bacterium UBA1957, assembly GCA_002336405.1. Taxonomy (GTDB): domain Bacteria; phylum Pseudomonadota; class Alphaproteobacteria; order Rhodobacterales; family Rhodobacteraceae; genus CPC320. The sequence continues at coordinate 40,056 of DDEJ01000013.1, read as the reverse complement.
TCCCACCACTGGCTATACCGAGGTGCGCTATGATGAGGCGCAAAAACGGGTGGTCTATGAGCCCGTATCACTGGTGCAGGAATACCGCCAGTTTGATTTCATGAGCCCTTGGGAAGGGGCTGACTACATTCTTCCTGGGGATGAAAAACAGGAGGACGCGCCATGATGGATGGTTCAAAAGGATTTTCTGATGCTCTGACTGGCGAACAGAAAATTCGCAATTTCAATATTAATTTTGGCCCTCAGCACCCGGCGGCCCACGGAGTGTTGCGTCTCGTGCTTGAGTTGGACGGTGAGATCGTTGAGCGCTGCGATCCACATATCGGGCTGCTGCACCGTGGCACCGAAAAGCTGATGGAAAGCCGCACCTATCTGCAAAACCTGCCCTATCTGGACCGGCTCGATTATGTAGCACCGATGAACCAAGAACATGCGTGGTGTCTGGCGATTGAAAGGCTTTGCGGTATCGAAGTGCCCCGCCGTGCGTCGCTGATCCGGGTTCTGTATTGTGAGATTGGGCGGATTCTGAGCCATTTGCTGAACGTGACAACGCAGGCGATGGATGTGGGGGCGTTGACGCCGCCACTGTGGGGATTTGAAGAACGTGAAAAACTCATGGTTTTTTACGAGAGAGCCAGCGGCGCCAGGTTACACGCAGCCTATTTCCGTCCGGGCGGGGTGCACCAAGACCTGCCGGATGACCTTTTGGATGACATCGAAACATGGGCACAAACATTTCCCCAAGTGATGGCTGATATCGATGGGTTGCTGACAGAAAACCGTATTTTTAAGCAGCGTAATTGTGATATTGGTGTGGTGACCGAAGAGGATATCCAGCAATGGGGCTTTTCTGGTGTAATGGTGCGAGGCTCTGGGTTGGCGTGGGATTTGCGGCGTGCGCAACCCTATGAATGCTATAACGAATTCACCTTTCAGATCCCCGTTGGCAAGAACGGTGACTGCTATGACCGCTATCTTGTCCGGATGGAAGAGATGCGGCAGTCGTTAGGTATTATGCTACAGGCCATTGAAAAATTGCGCAATTGCCCCGGGGATGTGATGGCCCGCGGTAAACATTCGCCACCCAAACGAAACGATATGAAACGCGATATGGAAAGCCTTATCCATCATTTCAAACTCTATACCGAAGGGTTTCATGTGCCTGCTGGCGAAGTTTATGCCGCTGTCGAGGCGCCAAAAGGCGAGTTTGGTGTCTATCTGGTGGCCGATGGAAGCAACACGCCGTACCGCGCCAAGCTGCGCGCCCCTGGATTTTTGCATCTGCAGGCGATGGATTACCTCGCCAAAGGGCATCAATTGGCCGATGTGGCTGCAATTATTGGCACGATGGATGTCGTATTTGGAGAGATTGACCGCTAATGCTTCGACGCCTTCATCCACAACAACCGCTTTGCTTTTCCTTTACTGCCGCCAATCAGGCATGGGCGGAAGCGCAGATGACAAAATTTCCCGAGGGCCGTCAGGCATCGGCGATTATCCCTCTTTTATGGCGGGCCCAAGAACAAGAGGGTTGGCTGACGCGTCCAGCGATTGAGCGGGTCGCAGAGATGTTGGACATGGCCTATATGCGGGCGCTGGAAGTAGCCAGTTTTTATTTTATGTTTCAATTACAACCGGTTGGCAGTATGGCGCATTTTCAGATTTGTGGCACCACGACCTGTATGATTTGCGGTGCCGAAGATCTGGTGGCGGTGTGCCGCGAAAAAATTGCGGCAAAACCCCACGAAATATCGCCTGATGGCAAGTTCAGCTGGGAAGAAGTGGAATGTCTTGGCGCTTGTGCCAATGCGCCGATGGCGCAGGTTGGCAAAGATTATTATGAAGATTTGACCGCGGCCCGACTGGGCGAGATCATTGATGAAATAGCGGCGGGTCAAATTCCAGAGCCGGGGCCACAAAACGGGCGGTTTGCCGCTGAACCTCTGGCGGGTTTGACGTCATTGACCGCACATGCGGTGGGCCGTGAAGCGTTGAATGCCAGTGTCGGTCTGGCCAGCGTACAGGGCGATACGCTCAAGCGTATTGATGGATCTGAGCTGCCGCTAACCACGCCTTGGTTGATATCTGCTTCTCAAATGCCTGCGTCAAATCCAGCAGCCACTATGGGCCCTGCCTCGTTGGCCAAGGCCCGAGATGGTGGGCCGGATAAATTAACCAAGGTCAAAGGCATTGGCCCCAAGCTGCAGGAGCTGTTGTTCTCAATGGGATTTTTCCATTTTGATCAAATTGCGTCTTGGGATGCGTCACAAGTCGCATGGGTAGATGAGAACCTTGATGGCTTTAAAGGGCGTGCCAGCCGCGATGATTGGGTGGCACAAGCTTGCAGCTTAAGCGGGTTAAACGTAGGCGGTGTGGAATAAGACGGGATAATGCGTGCGGTGGTTTTGGACCTGACCGCCCCGAAGTGAGGCAAGACAAAGATGGACGAAGAACAAGATCGTAAAATAGCCCGTCAGGGGCGCGTTGTATCGTTGGTGATCGCGGGCGCTATGATGTTCTGGATTGCAATGCAATGGCTGGGCCCGGAAATCGGCTTGACCACGCGGTATGCTGTGTTGATTGATCTGGGCGTTTTAGCGGCGTTTTTCTGGGCGCTCTTGGTCTCGTTTCAGATGTGGCGCAAGCGCCAAACAGATGATGGATAAAGGGTGAAGTAACCATGCTGCAGGATCAAGATCGGATCTTTACCAATATTTACGGTATGAACGACCGCAGTTTGCGCGGTGCACAACAACGCGGCCATTGGGACGGCACCGCGAAATTGTTGCAAAACGGCCGTGACTGGATAATCGACGAAATGAAGGCTTCGGGGCTGCGCGGGCGTGGCGGGGCCGGGTTTCCAACCGGATTGAAATGGTCGTTTATGCCTAAAGAAAGCGACGGCCGCCCTGCTTACCTGGTGATCAATGCAGACGAGTCCGAGCCCGGGACCTGTAAAGATCGCGAGATCATGCGCCACGATCCTCATACGTTGATTGAGGGTTGTTTGATTGCCAGCTACGCAATGAATTCCCACGCCTGTTATATTTATATTCGCGGCGAATATATCCGAGAGCGCGAGGCGCTGCAGATCGCCATAGACGAGGCTTATGATGCGGGCCTGCTTGGGGCGAATGCCGCCGGGTCAGGCTGGGACTTTGATCTTTATCTGCACCATGGCGCAGGGGCCTACATTTGTGGCGAGGAAACAGCTCTTTTAGAAAGCCTCGAGGGTAAGAAGGGCATGCCGCGGATGAAGCCGCCTTTCCCAGCGGGTGCTGGGCTGTACGGGTGCCCAACCACTGTGAACAATGTCGAATCGATTGCGGTTGTACCGACCATTCTGCGCCGTGGGTCTGAGTGGTTTTCAAGCTTTGGGCGGCCCAATAATGCCGGCACTAAATTGTTTGCGATCTCGGGTCACGTGAACAATCCTTGTGTTGTTGAAGAGGCGATGTCACTGTCGTTTGAAGAATTGATAGACCGTCATTGTGGCGGTATCCGTGGTGGCTGGAGCAATCTTAAGGCCGTCATACCGGGGGGCGCTTCGGTACCTTGCCTGCCAGCGCCCGTGGCAAAAGAGGCGATTATGGATTTCGACTGGCTGCGTGAGCAGCGGTCGGGTTTGGGAACTGCAGCTGTGATTGTGATGGATCAGTCGACGGATGTGATCAAGGCCATCTGGCGCTTGTCTAAATTTTACAAGCACGAAAGTTGCGGGCAGTGCACGCCGTGCCGCGAGGGCACTGGCTGGATGATGCGGGTGATGGAACGTTTGGTCACTGGCGAGGCCGAACCCCATGAGATCGACATGCTGCTGGATGTCACCAAACAAGTCGAGGGGCACACAATTTGTGCGCTTGGCGATGCGGCTGCTTGGCCCATTCAAGGGCTCATCCGGCATTTCCGCGACGAGATCGAAGACCGGATCAAACATAAGCGCGCGGGCCGGGCCCGTGCCGTGGCGGCGGAGTGATATGACAGCGATGACAAATCTACGCAAAATCATTATCGATGGCGCCGAGGTCGAGGTGGACAGCGCGATGACGCTTATTCAGGCCTGCGAAGTTGCGGGCATAGAAGTGCCGCGGTTTTGTTATCACGAACGCCTGTCAATTGCCGGCAATTGCCGGATGTGTCTGGTCGAGGTGGTGGGCGGACCGCCAAAACCGGCAGCGTCTTGCGCGATGCAGGTGCGCGATTTGCGCCCCGGCCCCGAGGGGGCGCCGCCCGTGATCAAGACCAACAGCCCGATGGTTAAAAAAGCCCGCGAAGGTGTGATGGAATTTTTACTGATCAACCATCCGCTTGATTGCCCGATCTGCGATCAGGGTGGTGAATGTGACTTGCAGGATCAGGCGATGGCGTATGGCGTTGATTTCAGCCGCTTTCGCGAACCCAAACGTGCCACTGATGATTTGGACTTAGGGCCGCTGGTTGAAACCCATATGACGCGGTGTATCTCCTGCACCCGCTGCGTGCGCTTCACCACTGAGGTGGCCGGCATCAGCCAGATGGGCCAGACCGGGCGCGGCGAAGATGCTGAGATTACGTCTTATCTTGGCGAAACATTGGACAGCAATCTGCAGGGAAATATTATTGATCTGTGCCCGGTTGGGGCGCTGACGTCAAAGCCATATGCCTTTACCGCGCGGCCATGGGAGCTGACTAAAACCGAGACCATCGATGTGATGGATGCGCTGGGATCGAACATCCGTGTCGATACCAAAGGCCGCGAAGTGATGCGGATTCTGCCGCGCAATCATGATGGGGTAAACGAGGAATGGATCTCGGATAAAACCCGTTTCATCTGGGATGGTCTGCGCCGTCAGAGGCTTGATACGCCCTATATTCGTGAAAATGGAAAGCTGCGTAAAGCCACTTGGCCTGAGGCGCTCACCGCGGCAGCAACTGCAATGAAGGGTAAAAAAGTGATTGGTCTTGTGGGCGATCTGGTTCCGGTGGAACCCGCTTTTGCGCTCAAGCAGTTTATCGAGGCGCAAGGCGGATCGGTTGAATGCCGGACTGACGGGGCTAAGTTGCCGCCAAATAACCGCTCGGCCTATGTTGGTACCGCGACGATTGATGATATAGATGCGGCCAAGTTTATCCAGCTTATCGGCACCAACCCGCGCCTTGAGGCCCCGGTTTTAAATGCGCGGATTCGCAAAGCGTGGCTGATGGGTGCGCAGATCGGGCTGGTCGGAGAGGCCGCCGACCTCACCTATGACTATGCGCATGCGGGCACCGACCGCGCCGCCCTGCAGAGCCTTGTCGGAAAAGACTATGGGGCTGTAAAGGATGCAGCATCCTTGGTGATCGTGGGGCAGGGTGTGCTCTGCACACCGGATGGATTAGAAGTTTTAGCGCAGGCGATGAAACTGGCCGAGGACACAGGATCGAAATTCATGGTGCTGCACACGGCTGCCGCTCGTGTCGGTGCAATGGATGTGGGTGCGGTGACCGAGGGCGGGATAGACGCAGCACTGGACGGTGCAGATGTGGTGTATAATCTGGGTGCCGATGAAATGGATATCGCGCTTGGTCCGTTTGTGATTTATCAAGGCAGCCATGGCGACCGGGGCGCACACCGCGCTGATATTATCCTGCCGGGGGCCGCATATACCGAAGAATCTGGTTTGTTCGTCAACACCGAAGGCCGGCCGCAACTGGCGCTAAGGGCTGGCTTTGCACCGGGCGAGGCCAAAGAAAACTGGGCTATTTTAAGGGCCTTATCGGCTGAAACTGGCACGACTTTGCCGTATGACACGCTTGCGGCATTGCGCCGGCAGCTGATCGCTGAGGTGCCACATCTGGGTCAGGTTGATCAGGTCCCCAAAAATTCCTGGATGCCGCTGGCTTTGTCACAACTCTCAGACGGGGTGCTGCGCAATGCTCTTGGCGATTTTTACATGACCAATCCGCTTGCCCGTGCCAGTTTGGTGATGGCAGAACTGTCGGCTGCTGCCAAAGCGCGGCTTGTGCAAGACGTGGCCGCGGAATGATCGGGCTGCAATCCTCATCCATGTTGGGGCTCAAACCCAAAGAAATGGACTGCGCTGTCGCTATATGCGCAAAAGCCAAGGGGGAGCGGCTGCATGGCTGATTTCTTAGCAACGCCAGCCGGAATAGGGCTGCTGATATTTGCGCAATGTCTTGCGATGTTGGGCTTTGTGATGATCAGCTTGCTGTTTTTGGTCTATGGCGACCGCAAAATATGGGCGGCTGTGCAAATGCGCCGCGGACCAAATGTGGTCGGCGCTTTTGGCCTGTTGCAATCGGTTGCCGATGCTTTGAAATATGTGGTCAAAGAGGTGGTTATTCCCGCAGGCGTCGACAAGACGGTATTTTTACTCGCACCGCTGATGTCATTCGTGCTGGCGGTGATCGCTTGGGCGGTGATCCCGTTCAATGACACTTGGGTTCTGTCCAACATAAACGTGGCGATTTTATATGTTTTTGCGGTCTCGTCGCTGGAAGTCTACGGGGTGATCATGGGGGGCTGGGCCTCTAATTCCAAATATGCCTTCTTGGGGTCATTGCGTTCGGCCGCGCAGATGATTTCTTATGAGGTGTCAATTGGGCTGATTATCATCGGTGTGATCCTGTCCACGGGCTCGATGAATTTTGGGGATATCGTTCGTGCTCAGGATGGGGCTTACGGATTTTTCAGCTGGTATTGGTTGCCACATTTTCCGATGGTGTTTTTATTTTTCATCTCGGCGCTGGCCGAAACCAACCGGCCGCCGTTTGATTTGCCTGAGGCAGAATCAGAACTGGTTGCAGGCTATCAGGTGGAATATAGCTCGACCCCGTTTTTGTTGTTTATGGCCGGCGAATATATTGCGATTTTCTTGATGTGCGCGCTGACCTCGCTGTTGTTTTTTGGCGGTTGGCTGTCGCCGATCCCAGGCCTGCCCGACGGGGCGCTTTGGATGGTCGGGAAAATGGCGTTTTTCTTCTTTATCTTTGCGATGGTAAAGGCGATTACACCGCGTTATCGCTATGATCAGTTAATGCGTTTGGGCTGGAAGGTCTTTTTACCGTTTAGTCTGTTCTGGGTGGTTCTTGTGGCGTTTTTTGCGAAATTTGAGGCCTTTGGCGGCGCCTATGCCCGCTGGGCTGTAGGAGGTTAGAATGGCTCAGATTGACTATACCCGCGCTGCGAAATATTTCTTGCTTATGGATTTTTTCCAAGGATTTAAACTGGGTTTAAAGTATTTTTTCGCCCCCAAGGTGACGATTAACTATCCGCATGAAAAAGGCCCCCTCAGCCCGCGGTTTCGCGGCGAACATGCACTGCGCCGCTATGCCAATGGCGCAGAGCGTTGCATCGCGTGCAAGCTCTGTGAAGCGGTCTGCCCGGCGCAAGCGATCACCATTGATGCCGAACCACGGGATGACGGAAGCCGCCGTACCACGCGCTATGATATCGACATGACGAAGTGCATTTATTGTGGTTTTTGTCAGGAGGCCTGCCCGGTTGATGCGATTGTTGAGGGACCAAATTTTGAATTCGCGACGGAAACCCGCGAAGAGCTGTATTACGATAAAAGCAAGCTGTTGGAAAATGGCGATCGCTGGGAGGCTGAAATAGCCCGCAACCTCGAATTGGACGCGCCGTATAGATGAGTGATGACAACAACCCCTTTGACGATATGGTGAACGCTGCGCAAAAAATGGCGCAGGCGCTGAACCCATCTTTGGCGTCGCTGTCGTCAAAGGAATTTGAAGCGTTTATCCCGCAGATGCCAAAAGAGTTGATGGAATTGACCTTCGGCAATGCGAGCAACAAGGACGGGCTGTCGGCCAAGAGCCGTCTGCTGCTGACTTTGGCGGGGCTGACTATGCAAGGCGTGCAGGCCGAGGCGCCGCTGCGGTTGACGGTGCGCAGCTTGCTTGAGGCCGGGGCCCAAAAGCAAGAAATAAAAGAGGCGATTGCAATGATGTCGGTATTTGCCGGCGTGCCGGCCATGACCCGCGCAATGGAAGTGGCACAGCAGGTGCTGGAGCCCAAGCCCGAGGCGGGAGAGACGACATGAGTGTGACGGTTTTTGCATTTTATCTGTTTGCCGTAAGTGCCTTGGCGGGGGGCTTGTTTACCGTGATCAGCCGCAATCCTGTGCATTCGGTGCTTTGGTTGATCCTGTCGTTTCTCAGTTCGGCGGGGTTGTTTGTGTTATTGGGTGCCGAATTCGTCGCCATGTTGCTGATCATCGTCTATGTGGGGGCGGTCGCGGTGTTGTTTTTATTCGTGGTGATGATGCTTGACGTGGATTTTTCCGAACTCAGGGCAGAGATGGCAAAATATCTGCCCTTGGCGCTTTTGATTGGTGTGGTTTTGTTGATGCAATTCTCAGTGGCTATCGGGGTTTGGGTATTCAGCGATCAGGCATTGTCTGCGCGTGCGGCGGTGCCGCCTGCGGCAACGCATAATACTGCGGCACTGGGGTTGTTGATTTATGACCAGTATTTCTTGTTGTTTCAACTGGCCGGGTTGATTCTTTTGGTGGCGATGATCGGCGCAATTGTGCTGACATTGCGGCACCGCGTCGATGTAAAGCGCCAAGATGTGCATGCCCAAATGTGGCGGGATCCGGCGGTGGCAATGGAATTGAAAGATGTAAAACCCGGCGAGGGGCTGTAAAGCGGCAATTGTATCATCAAAGCCTGATCGGGGCATAATCGCCGCAATAGACCGGCACTGAGGCAAGGGAAACCGAGGAAGAGTATGATTGGTTTAGAACATTACTTGGCGGTTGCTGCGACGTTGTTTATCATCGGGGTTTTCGGGCTGTTCCTGAACCGGAAAAACGTCATTATCTTATTGATGTCGATCGAGTTGATGCTGCTTGCGGTCAATATCAATCTCGTCGCCTTCTCAAGCTTTTTGGGCGATCTGGTCGGGCAGGTCTTTACCTTGTTCGTATTGACGGTTGCCGCCGCAGAAGCGGCGATTGGTCTGGCCATCTTAGTGTGCTTCTTTCGCAATCGTGGCACGATCGATGTTGAAGATGTCAACGTGATGAAAGGGTAACTTATCATGGAAACCCTGATCCTTTTCTCCCCTCTCATGGGGGCGCTGATTGCAGGTTTTGGCTGGCGGATTATCGGTGAACAGGCCGCGCTTTGGGTGAGTACGGGGTTTTTGTTCTTCGCCTGTTTGCTAAGTTGGATCGTCTTTATATCGCACGATGGCGTCACCGAGCAGATACAATTAATGCGCTGGATCGAAAGCGGCACCTTGGCGACCGATTGGTCAATCCGGCTGGACCGGTTAACGGCGATTATGCTGATTGTTGTGACCACAGTGTCAGCTTTGGTGCATCTTTACAGCTTTGGGTATATGGCGGATGATCCGGCTTGGGAGGCGGGCGAAAGTTATAAACCACGCTTTTTCGCCTATCTGTCGTTTTTCACCTTTACGATGTTGATGCTGGTGACTTCGGATAACCTGATTCAGATGTTTTTTGGTTGGGAAGGTGTTGGCGTCGCCTCTTACCTTTTGATCGGCTTTTACTATCGCAAACCGACTGCGAACGCTGCGGCGATTAAGGCGTTTGTGGTCAATCGTGTTGGTGACGTGGGCTTTGCGCTGGGTATTTTCGCATTGTATATGACGGTGGACAGTATCCGCTTTGACGATGTGTTTGGAGCTGCGCCAGCGCTGGCGAATATGCAACTGCATTTTTTGTGGTCGGATTGGAATGCCGCCAACCTGATTGCGATTTTGCTGTTCATTGGTGCCATGGGTAAATCGGCGCAATTGTTTTTACACACATGGCTGCCTGACGCGATGGAGGGCCCAACCCCGGTTTCGGCGCTGATCCACGCAGCCACCATGGTGACCGCGGGTGTGTTTCTGGTCTGTCGAATGTCGCCGCTGATTGAATATGCCCCAGAGGCCAAAACCCTTATAACGTTCATAGGCGCTTCGACGGCGCTGTTTGCGGCCAGTGTGGGGCTGGTGCAGACCGATATTAAGCGGGTGATTGCTTATTCGACCTGCTCGCAGCTGGGCTATATGTTTGTCGCCGCAGGTGTTGGGGTCTATTCGGTGGCGATGTTCCATCTGCTAACCCATGCGTTTTTCAAAGCGATGCTGTTTCTGGGCGCGGGCAGTGTGATTCATGCGATGCACCATGAGCAGGATATGCGCAATTACGGCGGTTTGCGCAAAAAAATTCCTTATACGTTCTGGGCGATGATGATCGGTACATTGGCAATTACCGGGGTCGGTATTCCCTTGACGCATATTGGGTTTGCCGGATTTTTGTCGAAAGACGCGGTGATTGAAAGCGCTTGGGCCGGCACGCAGGGCGGCTATGGCTTTTGGCTGTTGGTGGTCGCGGCTCTGTTTACCTCTTTTTATAGTTGGCGTTTGATGTTCATGACATTTTATGGCACGGCGCGCGGCAATCAAGACACCCACGCTCACGCCCATGAAAGTCCGGGCGTGATGTTATTTCCGCTTGGGGTATTGGCGGTTGGCGCGGTGTTCAGCGGCATGGTCTGGTACGGCAGCTTTTTTGGAGATCACGCTCAGGTCAACCGATTTTTCGGGATGGCCGAGCCTCATGTTGAGGCGGCTGGTGCCGGTTTTGGTGAACAAAACAGCCACAGTAAAGATGAAAGTAAAGATAACAGCAGTGATGATGCCACTACCGATTCTGCCCAGACGTCGGCGGCTCTTGCGTTTGGGCCCGCACCACAAGGCGCGTTGTTTAAGGCGGTGGACAATCATGTCATGGATAGGGCGCATCACGCGCCCACTTGGGTCAAACTTAGCCCGTTTATCGCGATGCTTTTAGGCTTTGTCACCGCGTGCTGGTTTTATCTGTGGGATCCACAGATGCCGAAATATCTAGTCAAACATCAGCGGCCATTATATTTATTCCTGCTCAACAAGTGGTATTTTGATGAAATCTTTGAGATCATTTTGATCTCGCCGGCGAAAAAACTGGGTCGGTTCCTGTGGAAACGCGGGGATGGAGATGTCATCGATGGCACATTGAACGGGGTGGCTATGGGACTTATTCCGTTTTTCACGCGGGTGCTGGGGATGGCCCAATCGGGCTATATCTTCACCTATGCGCTTGCAATGGTGCTAGGCATTGTTGGGTTGATAACTTGGATGACCCTAAGTGGCGGGGGCTTTTAAAGTGGAAAACCTGCTGTCAATCGTGACCCTGTTGCCGGCAATGGCTGCGCTAATCCTGTTGATGTTTTTACGTGGCGAGGATGCAGCGGCGCAAAGCAATGCCAAATGGACCGCGATGATTGCAACCAGCGCCACATTTTTGGTGTCGTTGATCATCTTGGTACAGTTTGATCCAGCCGAGACCGGCTTTCAGATGGTGGAAGAAAGCAATTGGCTTATGGGGTTGAAATACCGCATGGGCGTGGACGGGATCAGCGTTTTATTCGTGATGCTGACGACATTTATGATGCCCTTGGTGATTGCCGCCAGTTGGAACGTCACCAATAGGGTCAAGGAATATATGATTGCGTTTCTGATCCTCGAGACGCTGATGCTGGGTGTCTTTATGGCGCTGGATCTGGTGTTGTTCTATCTGTTCTTTGAGGCTGGCCTGATCCCGATGTTTTTGATCATTGGCATCTGGGGTGGCGCCAACAGAATCTATGCTTCGTTCAAGTTCTTTTTGTATACGTTTCTTGGTTCGGTTCTGATGCTGGTCGCGATGGTGGCGATGTATGCCGAGGCGGGAACAACCTGTATCGGGGCGTGTTCAGACGGGATTGCATTGATTTCGCATGGCTTTGCCTTCGACACTCTTCACGTGCTTGGAATTCCGGTGGTTGGCGGGATGCAGACATTAATGTTCGTGGCGTTTTTTGCCAGTTTTGCCGTTAAGATGCCAATGTGGCCGGTACATACTTGGTTGCCAGATGCGCATGTGCAGGCCCCGACTGCCGGCTCGGTCGTATTGGCTGCGATTTTGTTGAAAATGGGTGGTTACGGATTTTTACGCTTTAGTCTGCCGATGTTTCCCATCGGTGCATCCGTAATGACCGACTTTGTGCTGTGGTTGTCAGCAATTGCAATTGTGTATACTTCGCTTGTGGCCTTGGTCCAAGAAGATATGAAAAAGCTGATCGCCTATTCATCGGTGGCACATATGGGCTATGTCACCATGGGTATTTTTGCCGCCAATCAACAGGGCATCGACGGCGCGATCTTTCAGATGATCAGCCACGGCTTTATCTCGGGCGCGTTATTTCTCTGCGTCGGGGTCGTCTATGACCGTATCCACAGCCGCAAGATTGCCGATTATGGCGGGCTGGTGAACCGGATGCCCGCCTATGCGCTTATCTTTATGCTGTTCACCATGGCCAATGTCGGATTGCCCGGCACCTCGGGCTTTGTCGGAGAGTTTCTGACCTTGGTGGGCATTTTTCAGGTCAATACTTGGGTGGCGGTGGTGGCCACTTTTGGCGTGATCCTATCGGCCTCTTATGCGCTTTGGCTGTACAGGCGCGTGATGATGGGTCAGTTGATCAAGGAGAGCCTTAAAATGATCACGGATATGGACCGGCGTGAAAAGGCCATTTTTGCCCCCCTAGTGGTCATGACACTCTTGCTGGGCGTCTATCCGGCGCTGGTGCTTGATCTTATCGGCCCCTCGGTAGAGGCGCTGGTTACACAATATGAAACGGCGATTGCCGCGGCCCATGGGTCCGGTACGCTGGCCGCCTCGCAGTGACAGGAGCATCACATGATCCAGACTGATCTGATCATTATTCTGCCGGAGATCATCATTTCGGTTTGCGCTATGCTGGCCCTTGTTGTGTCTGTCTACTCGGGCAAGGACGCGCTGGCCTCCCGGTTGGTGCTGTTAACCTCGGCACTGTTCGTGGTCATGGCGCTGTGGATTGGCAATTCCGGTGGCGAGAGCCAAAGCGCCTTTGGCGGGATGTTCCAAGATGATGCTTATGCGCGGTTCTGCAAAGTGGTTATCTTGCTGTCTGCCGCTGCCGTCTTAGTGATGGGGCGCGATTATATGCTGCGCACGGGCCTATTGCGATTTGAATACCCATTGCTGATCGCATTTTCAGTGGTGGGTATGATGGTTATGGTCTCAGCAGGCGATTTAATGGCGCTTTATATGGGCCTTGAGTTACAGTCTCTGGCGCTTTACGTGGTCGCTGCATTGCGTCGCGACAGCGTGAAATCGACTGAGGCGGGATTGAAGTATTTCGTTCTGGGAGCGCTGTCATCAGGTTTGCTGCTGTATGGGGCGTCCTTGACTTATGGCTATGCGGGCACCACGGGGTTCAATGGTATTATCGAAAGCACCAGCGGAGGACAGGCGTCGATGGGCCTCCTTTTCGGTCTGGTATTCGTGATCGCCGGGTTGGCGTTCAAAGTGTCGGTGGTGCCATTTCATATGTGGACGCCGGACGTGTACGAGGGGGCGCCGACGCCGATTACTGCGTTTTTTGCCACCGCCCCAAAAATGGCGGCGATGGGGCTGTTTGCCCGGGTTCTGTATGATGCGTTTGGTGGGGTGATTGGTGACTGGCAGCAGATCCTTGCCCTGCTGTCGGTGTTGTCGATGTTTCTCGGTGCGGTCGCCGCCATCGGTCAGAGCGATATCAAACGCCTGATGGCCTATTCTTCGATTGCACATATGGGATACGCGCTGATCGGACTTGCGGCGGGCACCGCGCAGGGGGTACAGGCCATGCTGGTCTATATGGCGGTCTATGTCACGATGAACCTTGGCACCTTTGCCTTCATCTTGTCGATGGAAAAAGATGGTCGGCCGGTGACCAAGATCGCCTCCCTGAACCTGTATGCCAACCGTGCGCCGACCAAAGCGATTGCAATGTTGGTTTTGTTGTTCAGCCTGGCAGGCGTACCGCCGTTTCTTGGGTTTTTTGCCAAGTTTGGTGTGTGGAGTGCCGCGATTGATGCCGGGATGATTTGGCTGGTGTTTGCCAGTGCAATCGCCAGCGCCATTGGCGCGTATTATTATCTGCGCATCGTCTATCTAATGTATTTCGGGGAGGAAGTCGATGAGGCGCTCAACGGCGGCGGCTCGCCGGTGCTTTGGGGGGTGCTGATGGCGGCTGCGGCAATCATGGTGTTTGGGATTGTTAACCTGTTCGGCATCAATGGGTCCGCGGCCAGTGCGGCGGCAGCCCTTGTCAATTAAAGTACCTGACGGCTATGGCCTGCGTGTTCTAGACGAAGTGGATAGCACCAATACCGAGGCGGCGCGTCTTGTGGGGCAATTGGCTGGTCCTGAATGGATTTTGGCCCGGCGCCAAACAAATGGTCGGGGGCGGCGCGGGCGGGCATGGTCTGATCCGGTTGGAAATTTTGCGGCCTCTTTGGTGTTATTTCCAAAACAATCGCCCGAACAGATTGCGCTGCGTTCCTTTGTTGCTGCACTGGCGCTTTATGATGCGTTTGTTGCCACAACAGGGCGTTCGGACGCTCTTGCGCTTAAATGGCCGAATGATGTGTTGTTAAATGGCGGTAAAGTGGCGGGTATTTTGCTCGAGACCACAGCGCTTTCGGGTGGTGGGTTTGCGCTGACCATCGGTTTTGGGGTGAACCTAGTACATATCCCGCAGTCAAGCCGGCTTGAGACGCGTGCAACACCGCCAGTTTGCGTGCTGAGCGAAACTGGCACTGCACTTGAGGCGGAAGAGTTTTTGGCAGAGCTGGCCATTGCCTACGCCCACCATGAAACGCAGTTTTGCGCCTATGGGTTCTCATCGATCCGCCAGGCTTGGCTGGCCCGTGCCGCGCGCTTGGGTGAGATAATTACGGCGCGTATCGGATCCAACGAGATTACGGGCCGATTTGACACCATCGACGAGACAGGGCATTTGATCCTAACCACTGCACAAGGTCGGCAGGCAATCGCTGCGGCGGATGTTTTCTTTTGATGGAGGCTGCATATGTTACTCGCAATAGATTGCGGCAACACCAATACGGTTTTTTCGATCTGGACAGGATCAGAGTTTATCGGCACGTGGCGCATTGCGACCGATCAGCAACGCACAGCTGATCAGTATTACGTCTGGCTATCATCGTTGATGACCCTCAGAAAGATTGAGGCGGATATCACCGATGTGATTATCTCGTCGACGGTGCCCCGGGTGGTGTTTAACCTGCGTATTCTGGCGGATCGATATTTCAACACCCGCCCTTTTGTCGTGGGTAAACCTGATTGCGCGCTTCCGGTCGATGTGCGGGTGGATGAGGGCACTGGCGTGGGGCCTGACCGTTTGGTAAACACGGTCGCGGGGTATGACCTGTTTGGTGGCGATCTGATTCTTGTGGATTTTGGCACGGCGACAACTTTTGACGTGGTTGATGCCGATGGTGCCTATGTTGGCGGCGCGATTGCACCGGGAGTGAACCTGTCGCTGCAAGCGCTGCACGAGGCGGCGGCCGCGCTGCCGCATGTCGATATTGCCAAACCGCAGCGGGTGGTTGGCACCAACACGGTGGCTTGTATGCAATCGGGCGTTTTTTGGGGCTATGTCGGGCTTGTGCGCGAGATTTGCGACCGCATCAAGGCTGAGCGGGCGCGACCCATGCAGGTCATAGCCACCGGTGGCCTCGCACCGTTATTTCAACAGACAGACGCGCTCTTTGACGCAATCGAAGAAACTTTAACCATGCACGGGCTGACCGTGATTCATAAATATAATATAGGAAAAACCTGAAGAATGAGCAGTGAACGACTGATCTATCTGCCCCTTGGCGGCGCCGGTGAAATTGGCATGAATGCCTATGTCTATGGCTATGGGAAACCCGGTAAAGAACGGCTGATTTTGGTCGATTTGGGGGTGACCTTTCCGGATATGGACAGCAGCCCCGGCGTCGATCTGATCTTGCCCGATATAAGCTGGCTGAAAGACCGTAAAAATCAGCTTGAAGCGATTTTCATCACCCATGCGCACGAAGATCACGTCGGCGCAGTGGCGCATTTCTGGCAAGATCTCGGTGCGCCGGTCTATGCACGGGCCTTTACCGCCAACATTGCCCGACGCAAGATGGAGGAAATGGGCCATCCCGGCCGCGTGGTGCAAACTGTGTCTGCCTGGCCTGCCAAAACCGAGGCTGGTCCGTTTTCTGTCGGTTTCTTGCCGATTTCGCACTCGATACCAGAAAGCAGTGGTCTGGTGCTGGATTGCCCAGAAGGCAGATTAATCCACACTGGAGATTTCAAACTGGATGAGACGCCAATCGTCGGGGAAGCTTTTGATCCTGTGCTTTGGAAAGAGGTCTCAGCACCGGGTGTTAAAGCTTTGATCTGCGACAGTACCAACGTATTTTCGCGCCATGCCGGGCGCTCTGAGGTCACGGTTGGGCCAGAGATTGAAAAGCTGGTGAGCGAGGCCAAAGGCATGGTTGTTGCGACCACTTTTGCCAGCAATGTTGCCAGAGTGAAAACACTGGCATTGGCGGGCGAAAAGGCCGGGCGTTCGATCTGTTTACTGGGTCGGGCCATGCGCCGCATGGTTGAGGCCGCCGTTGAAAGCGGCGTGTTGGATGACTTTCCCACGGTGGTTAATTCTGAAGATGCAAAAAATATTCCACGTGAAAATTTGATGCTGCTGGTGACAGGCTCGCAGGGCGAGCGTCGCGCCGCCAGTGCCCAATTGGCGCGGGGCAAATATCAGGGTATTACTCTGGCTGAGGGCGATACATTCTTATTTTCCTCTAAAACTATTCCGGGTAATGAGCGCGGGGTGATTGGCATCATGAACCAGTTGTCTGAAAAGGGCGTGGATGTCGTTGATGACGACAGCGGCTTGTATCATGTGTCAGGCCATGCCAACCGTCCGGACTTGGAAACCATGCATGACCTCGTGCGGCCGCAAATGCTGATCCCGATGCACGGTGAACACCGCCACCTGCGCGAACATGTCAAACTGGCAAAGGCAAAGAACATCGCAGGGATTGTCTGTGTCAATGGAATGATGCTGAACTTATCGGGAAATGCACCGACGGTGGTCGAATATATCGAAACCGGGCGCACCTATCTGGATGGCTCTGTTCAGGTTGGCGCGCTGGACGGTGTGGTGCGCGAACGTATTCGCATGTCGCTTAACGGTCATCTGTTCGTGACTGTGTTGATAGACGAAGATGGCGCAGCGCTTGGGGATCCTTGGTGCGAAACTATGGGTCTTGCTGAAATGGGCCGTTCAAAGGCGCCGCTGGTGGATATCTTGGAAGAAGATCTGAGCCAGTATGTCGGTCGCGCAGGTGCGAAAATACTGGCTAATGATGATAAGCTCGAAGAGGGTTTGCGGCGCGCGGCGCGGCAAAGCTGTCAGCAGGAAATAGGGAAAAAGCCCGAAGTGACCGTCATCATTAGTCGCCTGCAATAAAGCCCGATTACAGTGCTTACGCAAACGCGGACACGGGTGCACATGCGCAGCCGTGTCTCGCTAGCGTTCTTTAAAGCTCAGCGCGATAAAGCTGGGCATATGATTGCCCAGACCTACGACTTTAGGGTCGTTGCGACCGTCATTCCGGGCCCCACGCTCACGTTGGGGGCGCTTTGGCTCTCTGGCTTTGCCGGGCTCCTGGGATTGCTGTGGGTCGGTGTCTGGTGCCCGTGGGACTGATGCAGCACTTGGCGCAATTGCATCACTTTCCGAGGTGCCTGCTTGATCTGGTTCTGATTTTTCGGCCTCTGTATCAGGGGCCACTCGCCGTTCAGACCGTCGGTTGCGCGACCGCGAAGGTCTTTTCTCGTCGGATCTCGTCTCTTGTTCAGAGGCTGCGGTCGTGGGTACCGGGCCATCGATCAGAGGAATATCTTTTTGCAGCAGTTTTTGGATGGCATCCAAGTTTTTCTCATCGCGTGGTACACAGATCATCATGGCCTTACCCGCGCGACCGGCGCGGCCAGTCCGGCCAATGCGGTGGATATAATCCTCGGCGTGGCTGGGCACATCATAGTTAAACACATGGCTGACCGATGGAACGTCAAGACCGCGCGCCGCAACGTCAGACGCGACCAAAAATCGAATGTTGCCCTCGCGAAACCCGTCTAAAGTGCGAGTGCGTTGGGATTGTTCAAGATCACCGTGGATCGGCGCTGAATCATAGCCGTATTTTTTCAAGGATGTTGCGCAGATGTCGACGTCTGTTTTGCGGTTGCAAAAGATAATCGCATTGGTGCATTTATCGCCTTCACTATCGATCAAGGCCCGTAAAACAGCGCGTTTTTCAGTGCCTTCTCGCTCGCGGCGTGATGCTTTAAATTTTACAACGGCCTGTTCGATTGTTTCCGATGCGCTGGCTTGACGGGCCACTTCGATCCGCGCGGGCGCAGACAGAAACGTATTGGTGATGCGCTCAATTTCAGGGGCCATCGTTGCACTGAAAAACAGCGTTTGCCGGGTGAAAGGCGTCAGGCTGAAAATGCGCTCAATATCGGGAATAAATCCCATGTCCAGCATGCGGTCAGCCTCGTCGACCACCATGATCTGCACCCCGGTCAGCAATAGTTTGCCGCGCTCAAAATGGTCTAGCAACCGTCCCGGCGTGGCGATCAACACATCAACGCCCTTGTCGATCAGCATGTCCTGCTCTTTAAAGCTGACACCCCCGATTAACAGCGCTTTTGTCAGTTTGACATTTTTCGCATAGGTTTCAAAGTTTTCTGCAACCTGAGCTGCAAGCTCGCGCGTTGGGCACAATACCAATGACCTTGGCATGCGGGCGCGGGCGCGGCCGCGGGCCAGCATGGTAATCATCGGCAGGGTAAAGCTTGCGGTTTTGCCTGTCCCGGTTTGAGCGATACCAAGAACATCACGACCCTCTAGGGCTGGAGGGATCGCGCCTTCCTGAATCGGTGTGGGGGTCTCATAACCGGCTTCTTCAACCGCTTTGAGAACCTTTGGATTCAGGTTCAATTCAGAAAATTTGGTCATATATATCCGTTTATTAACGGACATATGTCGCCCGTTGCGTATGGCTGGCGTTGGGTCGACTGACCCGTCTTTGGCTTAGCTTCTAACCTAGGAATAAGGTCGGGGTCAATCGCTGTGGCCATTTTGGGCGTTAGTGGAGCGGCATTGTGGGTTTTTTTCGTTCAAAGTTGCGTAAAAAAAGACATCTTATAGTCAAACGCCAAGTTTTTTGGGTATTTTTAAGCTTGCACGCGATGCCGAATCCCTTGCCACCATTGATAGATGTCGTGTGCTGATTAGGGGTCTGAGGTCCAAACGCCTCACACCATCATTTCTTTTGTAGCCGTTAGGCTTACGTCTGGATAATCCCGTTCCACCCGATCAATATCCCATTTCAGCCGTGTCAGATAAACCACGTCGCCGTCATGGTCGTGGCTGATATGGGCTTTGTTGGCGGTCACAAATTTATCCATCGCAAGCTTGGCGCCGCTGACCCAGCGCGCCGAGGTGAACTGGCTGACTTCAAAGCGCACGGGCAGGCCGTATTCCAACTCGATCCGGCTGGCCAGAACCTCGAATTGCAGCGCGCCCACAACCCCGACGATAAAGCCTGACCCAAAAGCCGGTTTGAACACTTTTGCGGCGCCTTCTTCGGCGAATTGCATCAGGGCTTTTTCTAAATGTTTGGCCTTCATCGGATCGCCGGCGCGACAGCTCTGTAGCAGTTCGGGGGCAAAGCTGGGAATACCGTTGACCTTGATCATTTCGCCCTCGGTCAGCGTGTCTCCGATGCGCAACTGGCCATGGTTCGGGATGCCGATGATGTCTCCGGCCCACGCCTCGTCCGCCAATTCCCGGTCCGAGGCGAGAAACAGCACTGGATTGGTGATGGTCATCAGTTTTTTACTGCGCACATGGGTCAGTTTCATGCCGCGTTTGAAGTGACCCGATGCCATGCGCACAAAAGCCACCCTATCGCGGTGTTTGGGGTCCATATTGGCCTGCACTTTGAACACAAAGCCCGCCACCTTGGTTTCTTCGGGGGCAATCTGACGTGGGTCTGCTTCCTGGATTTGTGGCTCGGGCCCGAACTTTCCAATTCCGTCCATCAGTTCTTTGACGCCAAACGAGTTGATTGCCGAGCCAAACCAGATCGGGGAAAGATTACCCTCAAGCAGGGCTTGCGGGTCTAAAGGCGGCATCAATTCGCGGGCCATCTCGACCTCTTCGCGCAGTTTTTCTAACAGATGCGCTGGCACGTGCTGGTCGAGTTGCGGGTCGTCTAATCCGTTAATTTCTAAGGATGCGGCCACCTTATTGCGGTCAGCTCGGTCCATTAGTTCCAACCGGTCCCGCAGCAAATCATAACAGCCCATAAAATCGGCGCCAGTGCCGATTGGCCAACTTGCTGGGGTCACGTCAATCGCAAGGTTCTCTTGAATTTCATCTATTATTTCAAATGTATCGCGGCTTTCGCGGTCCATCTTATTACAAAAGGTTAGGATCGGCAGATCGCGCAAACGGCAAACTTCGAACAATTTGCGGGTCTGGCTTTCCACGCCTTTTGCGCCATCGATCACCATCACGGCCGCATCTACGGCGGTGAGCGTGCGATACGTGTCTTCAGAAAAATCCGAGTGGCCGGGCGTGTCGACCAGATTAAAGCGAAAGCGTTGAAAGTCGAACGACATGGCAGAGGCCGAAACAGAAATGCCGCGGTCTTTTTCCATCTGCATGAAATCTGACCGGGTCCGCCGCGCCTCACCTTTAGCACGCACCTGGCCAGCCATCTGGATCGCGCCGCCATAAAGTAGAAATTTTTCGGTGAGCGTGGTTTTGCCAGCATCGGGGTGCGAGATAATCGCAAACGTCCGGCGCCGGGCGATTTCGACCGGTAACTCAGGGCGGTTTGAAGGCGTGTTTTGCATAGCAGGCGATATACGGGCGCACTGGCGGTTTAGCAAGGCGCCGCATTTGATAAAGGGTGCGGCGCGTTGCGGGCCGGCTTGATTATAAAGTTGATTTTTACGATCAGTTGCATCGACTGTTTGCTTTTTTTTCTGATACCAAATAGTTGACGATCAACCCTGCAGAGGGGTCGGGGCGCGCGGTTTGGTGCCTAAGGGCCAAGGCGCGGGATGGCGCAGCCAATACACAGCAGTTTGCCAATCGGACGGCGATACATATTTGACAGTAAGGAAAAGCAAATGGATCTTGGAATCAACGGCAAACGGGCACTGGTCTGTGCCTCAAGCAAGGGCTTGGGATTGGGATGCGCGCAGGCCTTGGCCGCAGCGGGGGTGAATCTTGTGATGAATGCCCGTGGCACAGATGCGCTTGAGGCCTCGGCGCAGGCGATCCGCGATGCGCATGGCGTCGAGGTAACCACGCTTGCGACAGATGTAACCACCCAGCAAGGTCAGAGCGCCTTGCTTGAGGCTGCAGGACAGGTTGATATTCTTGTGACCAATGCCGGAGGTCCGCCTCCGGGTCTGTGGAGCGATTGGGACCGCGATGATTTTATCCGTGCGCTGGATGCAAATATGCTGACCCCGATTGCGCTGATGAAAGCGCTTTTGCCACAGATGTCTGCCCGTAGCTGGGGCCGGGTGGTCAACATCACCAGTCAGTCGGTCAAAGCACCGATTGGCGTTTTGGGTCTGTCGAATGCGGCGCGTACTGGCCTGACGGGATATGTCGCGGGAACGGCACGGCAAGTTGCCGGCACGGGTGTGACGATTAACAATCTGTTGCCGGGAATTCACGCCACCGACCGGGCCGCGTCTCTGGATGCCGGCGTGTGCAAAGCGCAGGGCATTTCTTTGCAAGAGGCGCAGGCGCAACGTTGTGCCATGATCCCTGCCGGGCGCTATGGCACTGCTGCTGAATTTGGGGCAGCCTGTGCATTTTTATGCTCGCAGCATGCGGGCTTCATCGTTGGTCAGAATATTTTGCTTGATGGCGGTGCGGTCAACGCCACGCTGTAAAGCGGGCTTGAAATGGCAATTCCTGATTGGCAGCTCATACTGGCAGCGGACTTGCCGGCGCGGCTTTGCTGATGTTGCAGTCTGTCTTATGAGATGGATTAACGGTTTCCTCTCGCAAGACAGACCGCTATACAGCGCGGGTTTGGCGGAATTAACAAAGGGTCATCATGGCAAATGTCGTCGTAGTCGGCGCCCAGTGGGGCGATGAGGGAAAAGGCAAAATCGTGGATTGGCTCAGCGAGCGGGCGGATGTGATCGCCCGGTTTCAGGGCGGTCACAATGCCGGCCATACCCTTGTAATTGATGGAGAAGTTTTCAAATTGTCGCTGCTGCCCTCAGGGATTGTGCGCGGTGGAAAACTGTCGGTTATCGGCAATGGCGTGGTGCTTGATCCCTGGCATCTTATCAAAGAAATTGACCAGCTGCGTGGACAAGGCGTGACCATCAATCCCGACACTTTGTTGGTGGCTGAAAACACGCCACTGATTCTTCCGATCCACGGGGAACTGGATCGCGCCCGAGAAGCGCAAAATTCAGTGGCTAAAATCGGCACCACAGGACGCGGTATTGGACCGGCCTACGAAGATAAAGTTGGCCGGCGCTCGGTGCGCGTTGCGGATCTGGCTGATTCAGCCACGCTGGAGACCCGCGTTGATCGCGCCTTGGTGCATCATGATGCGCTGCGCCGCGGGCTGGGCTTGCCGCCGGTGGACCGCGCAGCACTGTTGGCACAATTGCACGACATCGCCGGTGCGGTACTGCCTTATGCGGCGCCGGTCTGGAAGGTGTTGAACGAAAAGCGCAAAGCCGGCAAACGCATTCTGTTCGAAGGTGCTCAGGGCGCCCTGTTGGATATTGATTTTGGGACCTATCCTTTTGTCACCTCTTCGAATGTGATTGCCGGTCAAGCCGCCACTGGCACCGGCATTGGGCCGGGATCGATCGATTTTGTTCTGGGCATCGTCAAAGCCTATACCACCCGCGTTGGCGAGGGGCCGTTTCCGGTCGAGTTGGATGATGCCGACGGGCAGCGTCTTGGCGAGCGCGGGCATGAATTTGGCACTGTGACCGGGCGCAAACGGCGCTGTGGCTGGTTTGACGCGGTGCTGGTGCGCCAGACCTGCGCCACATCCGGGGTCAATGGTATCGCTTTCACCAAGCTGGATGTTCTTGACGGGTTTGAGACGCTTAAGATCTGTGTGGCCTATGAGCTGGATGGCGCCAGACTGGATTATTTGCCGACCGCGGCAGACCAACAGGCGCGTTGTACGCCGATATACGAGGAAATGCCTGGTTGGAGCGAATCGACTGAAGGCGCGCGTAGCTGGGCGGAGTTGCCGGCAAATGCGATCAAATACGTGCGCCGTGTGGAAGAGTTGATTGATTGTTCGGTCGCGCTATTGTCTACGTCTCCAGAGCGCGATGATACCATCCTAGTCACGGACCCGTTTGAAGATTGATGCCCTTATCTTATAAAGCCCGCCGCCGTTGGTCACTGGTGATCCTTCTTTTAGGGTTGCCTGTTTATGTCGTTGCCGCGGTGACGATTTCAAACTTGCTGGGCCGGCCGCCGATGCTGGTTGAGTTGGGGATATACATCGGCCTTGGCGTGATATGGGCGCTGCCGTTTAAATATATATTCAAAGGCATCGGGCAAGCCGATCCCGATCAGGACGAACCATAATATCTGAGATTTTTGGGGTGCGCGGCTGCAGACCGCGGGGGTGAGGTTGAGTTTCTAACTCTGGGGTTTACTTGCCGCTGCAAGCGTCTGCGGCCCCATCTCAAGTTAGATTTGGGTTTAACCTGTTAGGGGAGGGCCTCTTCTTCTATGTAATAGCCGATTTTGGCGGTGATACGAAATTTCGCCGGTCCTAGTTTTTCAATCTTCCCATCGTGGCGCATTGCGTGGAAACACTTCCAACTGGTATCTTTGTCAAACCTTTCTGCGAGCTGCTTTCGGAGCAATTGCATGATGTCGGGGCCCGAAAAATAGGCTTGGCCTTTCATAACGGATAGATAGACCACCGCAATTTCCAACAGGTCTTTTATGGTGCGTACATCCATTTTTAAAGCAAATTCTGCGAAACTGATGTCTGTGGTGACTTCCGTGACTGTCTCGCTGGGTGCTGCGTCGATTGTTTTATCAGTGGGTATTTTAATGGTCTGTCGGGCTGTCTGGTCGCTTGGCTGTGCTGTTGGTGCTGTTGGTGCGGTTGCATGTGCGGTGCTTGGCGCTTGAGGCTCCACCCTGAGTTCAGGCGGTAACTTCAAAATAGCGTGAGAAGACGCCGTCATCGGTGTTTGCGCATCCATTGTTTGATCGTTTGCCGTCTCTGCTTCTTTTGGGGCTGGTGCCCTCAAAACAACCTCTGGGTTTTTCTGATCTGCGAGAATCATTGCAAAAGCCGATCGCAGCTGAGCCATCATGTTGCGTTGGGTTTTGGTCTCCAGCGCTTCCATCTGGCTGTTGGTCTTATCCAATAGGCGCGACATGGCCGTAATGTTTTGACAGTCGTCCACGTTTTGAGGGATGTCTTGTCTTTTTTGATCGCTGTGTTCCGTATCATCCATCGACGGCAGGCGCTGTGCATCTATTTTTGCTTTGTTGGTGGCAGATGAAAGGCGAGCGGTGTCGCTGTTTTTGGGATGTTGTGAGGGTCCGTTTTGTAATGGCCCTTTGTGCGGCAAGTCTAATGGAATATTTGGCATCTTACACCTTTCAACTCTTGCTCCCGTCCGTCAGATCCGTTGCGATGAGGGCTTGGACCGCATCGGTTTCTGGCCTGCAGTACCGCGCAGTACCCCCCCTGCCAGACCGGTCGGGTCTCGCTTTTTCTCATGCACATTCTGTTTCACTAAGCGAGCTAATCGCAAAACGAATTGTTCTTTGCGCTTCCCTTTCTTGAAAAGGTTTAGCATCGTTGCTCCGAGAATGTTTGGTCTTGATGGCTGTAGTCTGCTTATGAGTTCATGGCGATATTATGGCGATTTTGTGCGGGAAAAATAATTTGGACAAATTTAATCATCTGGTTCACACCGACAGACTGCTGGTGCTTATCGGAGGGGGCCCCTGCGGTGCAGCAGATTTGGCTTTGGCCAAGGCGCAAAGTGATTGTTTTGTTGCGGCTGATGGGGGCGCAGATGCGCTTTTGGCGCATGATATCAAACCTGAGGCGGTGATTGGTGATCTAGATTCGATCAGCCCGTGGGCGCGCAGCCAGATTTCGCCCGACTGCCTGCATTTGATCGCTGAGCAGAACAGCACAGATTTCGAAAAATGTCTGAGTCATATTTCGGCGCCTTTGATCTTGGGACTGGGCTTTGCCGGTGGGCGAATAGATCATCAGATGGCGGTATTTCACGGCCTTTTGCGGTATTGCCACCAGCGCTGCATGCTTCTGGGCGCGGAAGATGTGGTGTTTCTCGCGCCGCCAGAGATCTCGCTTGAGCTGCCAGAACAGACGCGGGTGTCGCTGTTTCCCATGGGGGCTGTGCAAGGGACTTCGGACGGGTTGTTTTGGCCGATTGATGGGTTGAGGTTTGAACCGGGTCAAACTATCGGCACCTCTAATCTGGCAAAGGGGCCGGTACATCTTAGGGTTTCGGCAGCTCAAATGCTGGTCATTCTGCCGCGCAGCTGTTTTGGCGTTGCGCTTGAGGCGTTGCTGGCGACAGAGTTTTCATGGCCGGAACACGACGGCGTAAAGGCCTGGCTTTAAAGGTGCGGTGCAGGTCTGCGC
>DDEJ01000013.1:0-14054 GCA_002336405.1 Rhodobacteraceae bacterium UBA1957 | reverse complement strand
GGGCGTTTTGCTGATGTTTTGGCGATAAAATATTATCTGGGCATGATGTTGTCAGAAATCCGTGCTGTGTGCATGCCCCGGATGGGCACTGCAATTGTTCTATTCGCCCATTCGGGTTATTTGCCTGAGGCTTGGGCTACCTCGGTGAGACGTTCGCGGTGAAAAATATACAGCCCCGAGCCAACAACGATCACAACTCCGGTCAATGTCAGCAGATTTGGCAGATCGCCAAACACCAGATAGCCAAAGCCAACAGCGCTAACCATTTCCAGATAATGCAGTGGAGCCAGCGTGGCAGAGGGCGCAAATCGCAGCGCACAGGTGATCAGCATATGCGACAGGCTGGCAAAGATACCAACGCCAAGCAGCCAAAGCCAAGCGATCCCCTGTGGCATTACTGGCGCAAGCAGCGGGCTCAGTGTCGGGTGATCGCTGAGATGCCCCCAAAGCAGCACAGGCAGGCACATCGCTGTCGCCAGTGTCGCAGTGTGTAGCTGCATGGGGACCGGCTCCATCTGGCGCGATAGACGGCGGGTCACCAGCATATAAAACGCAAAAGCCAGTGCGGTGCCCAAAGGAAACAGCGCCACCAAACCGAAGACGCTAAAGCTGGGTTGAATCACCAGCAACACGCCGGAAAACCCGATAACGCTTGCGCTGATCCGCCGCCGTCCCACCTGTTCGTTGAACAGCCACTTCCCCATAACGAGCAGGATGAACGGTTCGACAAAGACGATCGCTAATGCGTCGGCGATCGGCATCACCGCAATTGCGGCTACAAAGCAATAGGTTGCGAGGATAAGGAAAAAACCGCGTAGTGCCAGCAGGCCGAGAAGGGGGCGCGCAATGGTGATCGGGTGCCGCATCCACAGACAGATCGGCAGCATAATGACGCCCTGCAACAAAAAGCGGGCAGTGGTAATTTGACTGACTGGAATTGTTGGCGATGCCAGCTTAGCCGCCACATCCAAAAGAGGTGCCACCGCGCAAAACCCCAACATCAGCGTGATGCCCAGCGTTACGCGGTCATCGAGCTGATTTATGTCAGAATTCTGCGAGGCCATCTGTGTGCTGACTTGTGTGATCTAACGCTTAGCAATTTGGCACATTGACGGCCAATCCGCCCAATGAGGTCTCTTTGTACTTTTCGCTCATATCCAGCCCCGTTTGCCGCATCGTCTCAATACAGGCATCCAGCGGCACGATATGAGTGCCATCACCGCGCAGCGCTAAGCTGGCCGCCGAGACTGCTTTGATTGCCCCCAGCCCATTCCGCTCAATACATGGAATTTGCACCAGTCCTTTGACCGGATCGCAACTCATTCCGAGATGGTGCTCAAGCGCAATTTCAGCGGCGTTTTCGATCTGCTCCGGACTGCCGCCCAAGACCGCGCAAAATCCGGCAGCAGCCATTGCGGCGGCGCTGCCGACCTCAGCCTGACATCCTGCCTCGGCGCCGCTGATGCTGGCGTTATATTTCACCAAGCCGCCAATGGCGGCGGCGGTCAGCAGGAACTCTTCTATTTTAGTGGTTGTCGCGCCGGGCACGTGATCCAAGTAATAGCGTAGTACCGCTGGGACAACACCGGCCGCGCCATTTGTGGGTGCTGTCACAACCTGGCCGCCGGCAGCGTTCTCCTCATTTACGGCCATGGCATACAGGCTCATCCAGTCATTGGTGGTATGTGGCGGAGTTAGGTTCATGCCGCGCTCGGCGCACAGAGCCTCATGCAGGCCCTTGGCACGGCGTTTCACATTCAACCCCCCTGGCAGAATGCCCTGTTGATCCATGCCGCGGTCGATGCAATCGGACATGACCTGCCAAATGCGGTGGATACCACCGCTCATAGTGCCATTGTCTGTATGGCAAAGCTCGTTTGCCCGTTTCATCACGGCAATGGATTTTCCGGATGTTTTGGCCATTTGCAGCATCTCGTTGGCCGATTTGAAAGGATAGGGTGTGACGACTTCTGTGGTATTGCTGGTTTTATCACCGGCAAGATCTGCGGCCAATTCTGCGGCCGTCAGCACAAAACCACCACCAACAGAGTAATAGGTTTCCTGCAGCAGGGTATCGCCCTGTTTGTCGGTTGCGGTCAGGATCATGCCATTGGCATGGCCGGGCAGGCTGGGGCCAAAATCAAATACAAGATCGTTTTTCGGGTTGAACTGCAACACCGGCAGGCCCGGGGGAGTGACTGTTTTGTTATCTCGGATTTCGTTGTAGGCGACTTCGGCCCGCGCGTGATCATAGCGATCTGGCTCGAACCCTGCCAAGCCCAAGACGATGGCGCGATCAGTGGCGTGACCGATCCCAGTAAAGGCCAGAGATCCGTGTATCGAGGCATTGAGCCCGTGAAATGCAAAGGGCGCCGCGCGCATTGTGTCTAAAAATCGCGCCGCAGCCGTCATTGGCCCCATCGTATGCGACGAAGAGGGGCCGATGCCGACCTTGAACATATCAAAAACTGACAGAAACATCACAGAGTGCTTTCTTGCGATTTTAGGGCTGTTGATTGCCCACGCATGTCTGGTTAAAATTTTGACACGCCTGCGTAAAGCGAAAAAGCGTACAAAGCAGGTGGCTTGTGTGCTGTTTACAGGGTGCCTTTTGTTGTTTTGCCCACCGTTGCGGGCGTGATTATCAGATCAGATGTTCTGGCGTTGCAGGCAAGGGTTGATTGGCGTGTTTGACCTGTCTGTGTTCAAATGACAGGTCTGGTGGATTTTGATGGGTAAAAAACGACCTAATGGCGACTATTTTGCCCACAATAGGCCTTGGATTATCGGTGCAATCATTTTTTTCCAGTCCGGGTTTGTGGCTGGTTCTTGATGGCTGTTTGGGTGTGGATGCTTTTGTTTGCTTGATCGGCTGGTGAGGCGTGGTGCTGATGGCACGTTACCATCTGACGATCGGGCGATTGCCCCTCGCACCCAGAGCATAAGTTACATATAAGCTGCTCAACAGTAACGGAGACGTTTTATGACTGAACCTTTATCACCGGATGACTGCGCGAAATTCGCGGCCGCCAAGCGGGCCTCGGAGTTGATTGAACCCGGTATGCGGGTCGGTCTTGGCACAGGCAGCACAGCGGCCTTTCTGGTGCGTTGTCTTGGTGACAGGGTGCGTGACGAGGGGCTGAATATCAAAGGTGTGCCAACGTCGAGCCGCACGGCGCAACTGGCGCGTGAAGTCGGCATTGAAGTGTTGACACTTGAACAGTTGCCGCAGCTTGATTTGACAATTGATGGCGCAGATGAGTTTGATCCCGATCTCAACCTGATCAAGGGCGGCGGGGGTGCGCTGTTGCAGGAAAAAATTGTTGCTATGGCCAGTGATAAAATGGTTGTCATCACTGATGCCAGCAAAAGCGTTGATACGCTTGGAGCGTTTGCCCTGCCGGTCGAAGTGCTGAAATTTGGCTGGCAGACAAGCCATGAGCTGATCAAAAACCGACTTGACGCGCTGGGCTTTGGCGACAGACAGATTGCGAGACGGATGTCTGGAGAGACCCCATATGTCACAGATGAAGGCAATTACATCCTTGATCTGCAATTGGGGCACATCGGCGATGCACCGGAGTTGGCGCTGCGGCTGAATCAGATCCCCGGCGTTGTCGAGAACGGTTTGTTTATCGGTATTTGTGCACAGGTGATTATAGGGTATCCGGATGGCACTACATCGGAACGGGGCCACTCAGATGGCTGAGCTGGCTCTGGTGTGGCGATTTCTGGACCATAAGTATTTAAATAATTTCTGGATTGGTATTGGTCTGGATTGGCATTAGGAAGGACGACGATGACTTTTGATTATGATCTTTTTGTGATTGGCGGTGGCTCTGGTGGCGTGCGTTCGGCGCGGGTTGCGGCGGGAGAAACCGGTGCAAAAGTGGGTTTGGCCGAACAGAGCCGTTATGGCGGAACTTGCGTTATTCGCGGCTGCGTGCCTAAGAAATTAATGGTCTTTGCCAGCGAGTTTTCGGTGATGACCGAACAGGCACAGGCTTACGGTTGGCCGGTTCAGAGCGGTCCGTTCAACTGGGCGTCCTTTCAAACCAAACTCGATGCCGAATTGGACCGCCTCGAGGGGGTTTACCGTTCTATCCTTGCAAAAGCTGGCGTTGAAACGTTCGATATGGCTGCCAAACTGGTCGAGCCGCATGTTGTGGAATTGGCCGATGGAACCCGAAAAACCGCCAAACACATCCTCTTGGCAGTCGGCGGGCGGCCGGTAAGACCCGACATTCCGGGGGCTGAACTTGCGATCACATCTAACGAAATTTTCAGTCTGCAGCAGCTGCCAAAGTCGATGTTGATCATCGGTGGCGGATATATTGCCAGCGAATTTGCGGGTATCATGACTGGTCTCGGTGTTGCGACAACGCAATTTTACCGAGGTGAACAGATTTTGCGCGGGTTTGACGATGAGGCCCGCGGTCTGGTGACCGATGGCATGCGCGTGCGTGGGGTGGATCTGCGGTTGGCCACCAATGCGACTTCGCTCAGACGTGAGGGCGATGGGATTCGTGTTGTGGCCACAGACGGCACCGAAGCGGTTTATGATCAGGTGATGTTCGCCACCGGCCGGCGGCCAAATACTGACACGCTTGGACTTGCAGGGCTTGAGCTTCCACTGAGCGCGAACGGCGCGGTGATCGTGGATGACTATTCTCAGACTGCTATCCCCTCAATCTATGCGGTTGGCGATGTCACAGACCGGGTGAACCTGACCCCTGTGGCGATACAAGAAGGCATGGCGTTTGTGAAAACAGTCTTTCAGGGCGTGCCGACAAAACCTGATCACGATCTGATCCCGACCGCGATTTTCACCCAACCAGAGTTTGGCACGATTGGGCTGTCCGAAGAGGCGGCGCAGGCGACCTGCCCAATCAAGGTATATGCCACAACTTTCCGCTCCATGCGGGAAAGTTTTGGTGGCGGGCAAGAAAAATCTTTGCTGAAATTGATCACTGAGGCTGCCACTGACAAGGTTATCGGGTGTCATATTGTCGCTCCTGCGGCGGGCGAAATGATCCAACTCATTGGTGTTGCTATCAAAATGGGTGCGACCAAAGCTGATTTTGACCGAACCATGGCGGTTCATCCCACTTTGTCAGAAGAATTGGTAACAATGGGTGGACCTGTCAGGATGGGTTGAAATTTCTGCAAATCTAACCAATTAGAGTGAAGGCAACCACGCGGTGAGCAAAAGGATAGTATTTATGACGGGTAACAACGGCGGCCCTTGGGGCGGCGGCAATCGGGGCAACAGCGGCAATGGCAAACGCCCTGCGGGTGAGACGCCGCAGATCCCCGAAATCGACGAGTTGGTCAAAAAGGGCCAAGAACAGCTTCGTGTGATGCTGGGGGGGCGCGGTGGCGGAACGGGCGGTGGCTCAGATCAAGGCGGGCCGGTTGGGCCGGCCTTTACCAAAGGCACTGTTGGCCTTGCGGCATTGGTCGCTTTCGCTCTGTGGGCTATGGCCAGTTTCTATACTGTCAAACCCGAAGAGCAATCGGTTGAATTGTTCTTGGGTAAATATTCGGCGACCGGCAACCCGGGACTTAACTTTGCGCCTTGGCCGTTGGTTACGGCCGAAGTCTTGCCCGTCCGTCGCGAACAGTCCGAAGATATTGGTGTGGGCGGCAGCGGCAGTGATGCGGGTCTAATGCTGACTGGAGACGAAAATATCGTCGACATCGACTTTCAAGTGGTCTGGAACATAAATGATCCGGCGAAATTCCTGTTTAATTTGCGCGATGCTCGCGTAACGATCCGCGCAGTTTCCGAATCGGCCATGCGTGAGATTATCGCCCAGTCCGAACTGGCACCGATTTTGAACCGTGACCGGGCTTCGATTGCCGGTCGTTTGAAAGATTTGATCCAAGACACGCTGGACAGCTATAACAGCGGCGTCAATGTGGTGCGGGTCAATTTCGACAAAGCGGATCCACCCAAAGAAGTGATCGACGCCTTCCGAGACGTGCAGGATGCCGAACAAGAACGCGACCGTTTGAAAAAGCAGGCAGATGCATACGCCAACCGAATTTTGGCACAAGCTCGTGGTGAAAAATTCCAAGTTCTGGAAGAAGCAGAGGGTTATCGCGCTCAGGTCATCAACCAAGCCGAAGGTGAGGCCAGCCGTTTCTTGGCGGTATTGACCGAATATGCAAAAGCGCCAGACGTCACCCGCAAGCGGCTTTATCTGGAAACGATGGAAGAAGTCTTGGGACGTGTTGATAAAATTATCGTTGATGATCAAATCGGGGGACAGGGCATAGTGCCATATCTGCCGCTGAATGAACTGAACCGTGCCGCAGGAGGGAAAAAGTAATGGGTAAAGCAGCCTTAACACTGCCAGTTATTGCAGTTGCTCTGATCGGCATACTATCGTCGGTTTTTATTGTAGACGAGCGCGAAACTGCACTTGTATTACAGTTCGGTCGGATCGTGTCGGTCAAAACCGAACCCGGACTAGCGTTTAAAATTCCGCTGATACAAGAAGTCGTGCGCTATGATTCGCGCATCCTTAGCCGCGATATCGACCCGTTAGAGGTCACACCACTGGATGATCGTCGTCTGATGGTAGATGCGTTTGCGCGCTATCGGATCATCGATGTGAACCAGTTCCGTCAAGCGGTGGGCGTCGGGGGTATTCCCGTTGCGGAAAACCGCCTGGATTCGATCCTGAAGGCACAGATACGTCAAATTCTCGGCTCTGTTTCATCCAATGACATCCTAAGTGAAGACCGCGCGGCGCTTATGTTGCGTATCCGGAACGGTGCGATTGAGGATTCCGCTGCTTTGGGGGTTGAAATCATCGATGTACGTCTCAAAAGAACAGACTTACCCGACAACAACCTGGCAGCGACCTTTGCGCGGATGCGGGCCGAGCGTGAACGCGAAGCCGCGGACGAGATTGCGCGCGGGAACGAGGCGGCACAAGAGGTGCGGGCTTCGGCTGATCGGACCCAGCTTGAGATCGTCTCGGACGCCAAGCGTCAGTCAGAGATCATTCGCGGTGAAGCTGATGCCAAGCGCAATGCGATATTTGCCGAGGCGTTTGGGGCCGATCCAGAGTTCTTTGAATTCTACCGGTCACTGGCGGCCTATCGCGTGTCGCTCAAAAGTGGCAACTCTACGATGGTCATGTCGCCCAACAGCGAGTTTTTTGATTACCTGAAAAGCGACCAACCGCGCAAATGATTGCGGTCACTTTATTGGCCATTGGCCTTGTATTGATTGTGGAGGGGCTGGTCTATGCACTGGCCCCTTCGCTTATTGAAGATCTGCTTGATATGTTGCGAGCCCTGCCGTTGGAAACCCG
The DNA here is from genome assembly GCA_002336405.1 of Rhodobacteraceae bacterium UBA1957. Lineage (GTDB taxonomy): Bacteria > Pseudomonadota > Alphaproteobacteria > Rhodobacterales > Rhodobacteraceae > CPC320. The sequence goes on along the minus strand of DDEJ01000013.1, from coordinate 6,726 downwards.
GCGGATGATGGGGTTGGCGGCACTTGCGGCGGGCGTTGCGTTGGTTTGGCTGGCTAAATCGCTTGGAGCCTAGGGTTTAGCGATTAATTATCGTTCACATGGTTGTGAAAAATGCGCTGAAAGATTGTGTTATCGAAACTTCCACCTACATAGTCAGTAAGAATAGTTGTTCAAACTGAGCATCATTGAATTTATGGCAAAGGGAGCAGTTCTGGTGAAGGCAAAGGCTAAAGCACTATCAGTTCAAAACAATCGCGTGGTTTATGGTTTTTGGATTTTTTGTCTGGCGACGGCGTTGGTATTGGTCCAGACGGTCGCGGCGCTGTCAAAGGGCGCGCCAGATAGTTTTGCCGACTTGGCAGAAAAAATCAGCCCATCGGTGGTAAATATCACCACTTCTACTGTGGTTGCGGGACGCACCGGGCCGCAGGGAATTGTGCCAGAGGGATCGCCGTTTGAAGATTTTTTTCGAGAATTTCAGGATCGTGGTGGCCCGCGCAGTGATCAGGGCGACCGGCCGCGGCGCAGTTCGGCGCTCGGCTCTGGGTTCGTGATCTCTGAAGATGGCTATGTGGTGACAAATAATCACGTCATCGAAGGCGCTGACGAGATTATGATCGAGTTTTTTGAGGGCGGTGAGTTACCCGCCAAGGTGATTGGGACAGATCCTAAAACCGATATCGCTGTTTTGAAGGTGGATACAGACGAGCCGCTTGATTTTGTCAGTTTTGGGGATAGTGACGTGGCACGTGTCGGCGACTGGGTCGTGGCGATGGGCAACCCGCTAGGACAGGGTTTTTCGGTCTCTGCTGGTATTGTATCGGCGCGCAACCGTGCACTGTCGGGCAGCTATGATGATTACCTTCAAACAGATGCAGCGATCAATCGTGGTAATTCTGGCGGGCCATTGTTCAACATGGCGGGCAAGGTGATTGGCGTGAATACCGCAATCCTGTCACCCAACGGCGGCTCTATCGGTATTGGGTTTTCGATGGCCTCCAACGTGGTTGCACGCGTCGTTGATCAGCTGAAAGAATTCGGTGAAACCCGCCGCGGATGGTTGGGTGTTCGGATACAAGACGTCAGCGAAGATATGGTAGAGGCGGTAGACGGGCTGGATCAAGCCGCAGGCGCAATGGTGTCGGACGTGCCCGAGGGTCCGGCGCTAGAGGCGGGTATGGAAGCCGGTGACATCATTCTGAGCTTTGATGGCAAACGCGTGGCAGACACGCGGGGCTTGGTGCGTCAGGTTGGCAATACTCAGGTGGGTAAAACGGTCCGGGTTGTGGTATTGCGTGACGGTGTGTCCAAGACGTTGAAAATCGTTTTGGGTCGCCGCGAAGACGCAGAGGCAGCAACGCCTGTGGTTCAGAAAACACCGGCAGAGCCTCAGAAAAAAGAAATTCTGGGATTGAGCCTGTCGACTTTGACCGATGAGTTGCGTGAACAATTGGAACTGGACGCTAAGGCCAGCGGTCTGGTGGTACAAAGTGTTGATGAAAAAAGTCAGGCGTTTGAAAAAGGTCTGCGGGCTGGTGATATTATCACTGAGGCCGGGCAGCAGCCGGTCATCGAAATTTCTGATTTTGAAGGTCGGATTGCGGCCGCGAAAGAGGCGGGACGTAAATCACTGCTTTTACTGGTGCGCAGGGCAGGCGATCCACGTTTTGTCGCATTGGGACTGGCCGAAAACTGATATCGAAACCCCAGTGCGGTTGGCATTTTGCCTGCCGGGTATGACACAGCGCCGCGGCAAAGATGTTCGCGGCGCTATTTTTTTGCCAGCCTCAGCAGGCCCAAAGTTTCGGCGGTGCGCAGGCCCAGCACGTCGCTATTTATACCGTCTTTATGCTGCAGCGTCCGTATGGCGGTACGGGTTTCATCGGTCAGACGGCCATGGATTGCGCCGTGATAGAGCTTTTGGGCTTTCAGGGCGTGCTGTAGCGCGGTGACTAGCGCTTTGTTCAGTTGGGCCGGGCAGAGTGTTTCAAACCACGCCTCATTGCGCTTTTTAACCATGACATGGCGGGTTTTCGTCTGGTATTGTGGTGTGGCCTTCGTCTGTTCATCAGATTGGGCGGGATTTTTTTGTAGCGGTACCCGCATCTGCCGGGTCACCGTGTCGAATTCTGCAGGTGTAATGTTTTTTTGCCAGCAGCTGCCTTTGGGCGCATCCATCGGACCGGACATGCCGGATGGCAGAAGCTCTGCCGCCTGTGTGTCATACCTCTGGCCGTCAACGCAGCCGACAGCGCCCCAGGTAACTGTCAAAAGTAGTGCGATTGTGCCTCGGCGCATGCGCAAACCCCTCAAACCGATCATGGATTAACCATAGCGCGTTTTGTCGTCCGTTGAAAGTGGCAGAACCGGTGTCAGGAGGTGATCGAGCATGGGTGAGATATCTTCTATGTTTTGAGCAATCACATGGGTGACACCCTCGGCGCGCTGCAGCGTGCCGGTGACCCGTAACAGGCGCGCCGAGGTCACGGCTCTGCGGCTGTGCTCAAAGAGTTTGCGCCATACAATGACATTGACGGTGCCGGTCTCATCTTCGAGGGTAATGAAAATCACTCCTTTTGCGGTGCCGGGGCGTTGCCGCAAAATGACCAGCCCCGCCACGGTGATCCGAGCTCCGTTTGGTGGAGCGTGCAGTTCGGTTGCGACTATGGCTGAAGGCGGGCGCGGCCAATGAGCGTGATTATGATTATAAGGCGACGTAGATGTATATTGCTGCATGAGAACAAAAATAGAACATTTTGTGGGTTTTGCAAGCTTTCTCAGGACCGGTTGCAAAAAGTCCTGTTGGTGTTTAGACCGCTTAAATAAGCAATCCAATTTATATCAGGAGCCTGCGAGAGATGGCGAAAATCACGTATATCGAGCACAATGGCACATCCCATACAGTTAACGTCTCAAACGGTCTGACCGTTATGGAAGGGGCGAGAGATAACAATATTCCAGGCATCGAAGCTGATTGTGGCGGCGCTTGTGCCTGTTCGACCTGTCATGTCTATGTTGATGCAGGCTGGACCGATAAGATACCCGCCATGGATGATATGGAGCAGGACATGCTTGATTTTGCATTTGAACCAGACCTTTCGCGCTCGCGGTTGACGTGTCAATTAACGGTAAGCGACGCGTTGGATGGGTTGGTTGTCAACATGCCAGAGCGCCAGATCTGAACAGGTTTGTTTGGGTGGGCTTACCCCGCTCAATGTTTTATGATGGATTTTTGTGAGGGGTCAGCCCAAAGGGTTTGTCCAAAATTTCCGCATTGGCTGTGGTGCCGCCTACTGCAAAGCTTTCCAACCGATATCAGGCCGGTAAAACCCATCTGGCCAATCGATCTGATCGATCAGGGCATAGGCTCTGTCACGCGCCTGTTGCAGACTGTCGCCGCGCGCCGTGACATTTAGCACTCGCCCGCCGTTGGCCTCAATACCATCTTTTCCCATGGTGGTACCGGCATGGAAACACATGTGCATGCTGTCTTCGGGTAAAGCATCCAGCCCTTTGATTACAGTGCCTTTTTCATAGGCTCCAGGATAGCCGTTGGCGGCCATCACCACGGTCAGCGCGTGATCGTTGGCCCAGTTGATCCGTTGTTGTGACAGGCGGCCTTGAGCGGTGGCCTGCATTAAATCCAGGGCTTGTGCACCAAGCCGCATCATCAAAACCTGACATTCTGGATCACCGAAGCGGGCGTTATATTCCACTAGTTTGGGCCGGCCGTCTTTGATCATCAGCCCGGCATAGAGAACGCCGTGATAGGGCATGCCGCGCCGCGCCATTTCGGCCATCGTCGGCGCAATAATCTCTTCGAGGGCTTTTTGTGCCACTGCATCTGTCAATACTGGCGCCGGAGAATAGGCCCCCATGCCGCCGGTATTGGGGCCGGTGTCGCCCGTGCCAACGCGTTTGTGGTCTTGCGCGGTGCCGATTGGCAAAAGGTCGGTGCCATCGCAAAGGATGAAAAACGATGCTTCTTGGCCATCGAGAAACTCTTCGATCACCACCTCGGCGCCAGCGCTGCCAAAAGTGCCGTCAAACATCTCGTCAACGGCATTGAGGGCGGTGGCCTCGTCGAAGGCGACAATCACGCCCTTGCCAGCTGCCAAGCCGTCGGCTTTGACCACAATCGGCGCACCTTGGGCGCGGATATAGTCTTTGGCGGCTTTGGCTTGGGTAAAGTGACCATAGGCCGCCGTTGGGGCATTGACGGCGTCGCAGATTTGCTTGGTGAAATTTTTGCTGCCTTCAAGGGCTGCGGCTGCTTGTGAGGGCCCAAAGACCAAAAACCCCGCCGTACGAAGATCGTCGCTGACCCCGGCGACCAGAGGCGCCTCAGGGCCAATGATGACGAAATCAATTGCATTGGCTGTGGCAAATCCAACGACCGCAGCGCTGTTTTCGATGTCCAATGCGGCGCATTCCGCCAAGCCTGCGATGCCGGCATTGCCCGGTGCCACGATCAAACGGTCGCATTTGGGGTTTTGTTTTACGGCCCAGACCAGTGCATGTTCGCGGCCACCGCCGCCGAGGATAAGAATATTCATGAAATGCACGCTCCTGCTTGGCCTTCGCTCGTAGGCGTTCTAAGCTGTGGCAAACCCAGTGGCAAGAAGTGAGACCGCATGTCTGATTTAATTGATGACCCGCGTGAGGGGCTGAACGAACCTGAATTCAACGTAACTGAAATTTCTGGCGCAATTAAGCGGATGATAGAGGGTGGGTTTTCGCATGTGCGCATCCGTGGCGAGGTGGGCCGCGTGTCGATGCCGCGCTCGGGTCATATCTATCTAGACCTCAAAGATGATAAATCGGTAATTTCTGCCGTGGTCTGGAAAGGCGTGGCCGGGCGTTTGGCGACCCGCCCTGAAGAGGGGCTTGAGGTGGTGGCGACCGGGCGGATCACGACCTTTGGTGGCCAGTCAAAATATCAGTTGGTGATCGAGGATCTGAAACCTGCCGGGGTTGGGGCCTTGATGGCAATGCTGGAAAAGCGCAAGGCTGCCCTGCAGGCCGAGGGGCTGTTTGAGGCTGCGCGCAAATCGGCCTTGCCCTATCTGCCTGATGTGATCGGCGTCATTACCTCGCCGTCGGGTGCGGTAATCCGTGATATTCTGCACCGGTTGCGTGATCGCTTTCCCCGCAAGGTGTTAATCTGGCCGGTGGCGGTTCAGGGCAAGAGCTGTGCCTCCGAGGTGACCCGAGCCATTGAAGGTTTTAACGCGATGACGCCGGGTGGCGCGCTGCCGCGGCCGGATTTGCTGATTGTGGCGCGGGGTGGCGGATCGCTGGAGGATCTGTGGGGATTTAACGAAGAAAACGTTGCCCGCGCCACGGCGGCGTCGCAGATACCGCTGATTTCGGCCGTTGGACATGAAACCGACACCACATTGATTGATTTTGTCTCGGATGTGCGGGCGCCCACCCCGACGGCGGCGGCGGAACTGGCGGTGCCGGTGCGCCATGAACTGCTGGCGCTGGTGGCCGGTCAAGAGGCGCGGATGGCGCAAGCGCTGAGCAACCTGTTGAGCATGCGGCGCCAACGGTTGCGTGATTTGGGGCGGGCTCTGCCGCGTCCTGACGGTCTTTTGGAAACACCACGACAGAAGCTTGATCTCTGGGGCGATCGCCTGCCGGCTGGATTGATCCAACTGGTGCAACTGCGACGCCTAAGGGTGTCTGAACGCGCGGGCAGTCTGCGTCCGGCGCTTTTGCAAAGGGCGGTGCGCGGCGAAGACAAGCGGTTGCAGGCGCTCGCACCGCGTTTGCCTCAGGGGTTGATGCGGGTTGTGGCCACCAAACGCGAAGCGTTGGGGCGGCGCAGCGACCGGTTGAACGTGGCCCCATTGCATCAAGATTTGGGACGTAAATCAAAAGATTTGGCACGGCTTGCGGGTCGGCTGTCGGATGCGGGCACCCGTCAAACAGACAGCTGGCAAGAACGGATTGCAGCGCTGGATCGATTGCGCGAAACGCTGGGCTATAAGGCGACCCTGCGCCGGGGCTATGCGGTTGTGCATGGTGACGGCCGTGTCGTGACCACAAAAAAAGCCGCCAGTGGTGCAACGGAGTTGGAGGTGGAGTTTGCCGACGGTCGCATGCAGTTGGCTGGAAAATCTGCCCGCAGGGTAAGCAAGCCCGACCCAGAGGCTGGCCCCCCCCAGCAGGGCGATCTGTTTTAGCGCCAGCGGTATCAGCCGAATTACGAACAGGTGTCCGGGTCGGCGAATTGGCGCTGGTAGGCAGTGGCGCCAGTGCCCAGAACGCTTTGAAATGTGCGGTTCAGCCGCTGCGCGTCGCCAAAGCCACTGTGTTTGAGCACCCGTGCCATCGGCAGACCGCTCAACAATCGGTCACAGACATGTCTGACGCGGATGTGTTCCAGAAATTTCATTGCAGACAGGCCGGTGTCGCGCTTGAAATGACGCGACAAACTGCGCGGTGTCATATGGGCGCATGCAGCCATTTCGGTCAATGTCCAAGAGGCTTGTGGGGTTTCAAACATTGCATCGATCAATCTGCCCAAGCCGCCTTGTGTCGCAAACTGGCGCTTAAGTGTTGGGGCGAATTGGCGCTGCCCGCCGGTGCGGTGCATCGAGACCACCAGTTCTTGTGCCACCCGCAGGGCACACTCGCTACCACAATCTTGCCGGATCAGTTTCAGCGCCATGTCGATCCCCGTCGTCACACCGGCAGAGGTGCACAGCCCGTCTTGTA
>DDEJ01000076.1 GCA_002336405.1 Rhodobacteraceae bacterium UBA1957 | reverse complement strand
ACTTTGGATCGCTCGTCAAATGATTTAAATATGACATTGCGCGCGCAGGATATTTTGGTATTTTCCATTTTTTGTTATTAGACCGTTAAAGCGCAATTTCTTTGCGCTTCGTTAATATCCAGTCGGCTATACTGTACCTCTAATATTCAAGGGGGGGCCCATGCACGGTTTGATTAACAAGGCTATCCAATGTTTTGTCCTTGATACCTACGGGTGTGAGGCGTGGCGGGAAATTGCGCAATCGGCCGCATTGCCGGTGATGCAGTTCGAGGCGATGCTGATCTATGAGGATGCATTGACAGAGCAGGTGCTGGATGGATCGGCGCGCTTCCTTGATAAACCTCGTGCAGACGTACTGGAAGATATTGGGACATATCTGGCGTCGCACCCGAATGTAGAGGCCTTGCGAAGATTGCTGCGTTTTGGTGGCGCACATTTTGTTGAGTTTTTGTATTCGCTTGATGATCTGCATGATCGTGCCCGTCTAGCCGTTGATGATCTGGATCTACCAAGATTGACTTTGGTGCGGCATACTGAAAACCATTACAGTCTTTTGTGTGCTGCAGCCTTTCCCGGTTGGGGACATGTGTTGGTTGGCATCCTGCGGGTGATGGCTGATGATTACGGTGCGCTGGCCTGTCTGGAGCATTGCGGTACAAATGGTCAAACAGAGACCATAGACATTATGCTAGTTCAAACATCCTATGCTCGGGGACGGGCGTTCGTTCTCGGTCAGCAGCCGGTATTGGATGAAAATAATGTATGACTGTGATGATATGTGGAATACGTTGTGCCCAATGCATTTGCGTTTGGATAGCGCCGGCGTGATCGTGCATGTTGGGCCGACACTGGCAAAACTGCAAGCGGGCATACCATTTTGCGGCCAGAGTTTTCACAAGGTATTCACACTTCTTGGGTCGCATGCGGATCTACCTGTCGTTGACCTTTTGGCACGTCCGCAGGTAAAATTGAGCTTGCGCTTGCTGGCGGGGCCCAAACTGGCGTTGAAAGGGGTGCTGGTGCCAACCCCTATGGGAGCTGTTTTAAACCTATCTTTTGGTATTTCGATTGTGACGGCGGTGCGAGAATATGCGCTGACTGGCACCGATTTTGCTGCCACTGATCTTGCAATGGAAATGCTCTATCTGGTCGAAGCCAAATCCGTTGCAATGGGGGAGTCGCGCAAACTTAACGCGCGTCTGCAAGAAACGACTTTGGCAGCGCAAGAAGAGGCTTTTACCGATTCGCTCACAGGGCTTAAAAATCGTCGCGCGATGGATCATATTATGGATCAATTTCTCGCCAGCGAGAAGGTTTTTGCGTTGATGCATCTTGATCTTGATCGGTTTAAACTGGTTAACGATACCTTTGGCCATGCAGCGGGTGACCATGTGCTGCAACACGCGGCGCTTATCATGCTGGCTCAAACCCGCAAAGAAGATGCGGTGTTGCGCGTTGGTGGTGATGAGTTTATTCTTATTTTCCCGGGCGTTACGGATTTAGAAACACTTGATGCCATGGCGGACCGTTTGATCCGTGCGCTTGAAAAACCCATCGAGAGCGACGGCCGGATGTGTAAGATTTCGGGTTCGGTAGGGATCACACTGGCCACCGATTATGCTGTACCTGCAGCTTCGCAGTTGTTGGCTGATGCGGATACGGCCCTGTATGCGGCTAAAAATGCAGGCGGTGCCCAGCATCGGTTTTTCTCAAAACTATAAGCCCACAGCGCTGTCTATTGGTCTGTCCTGATCGATAATATGCAATTTACGCGTTTGGGGTAAATTTTACTGTATGAAAATAAATCCTATTTGCCTGATTGCGTTCTAGAAAATTGTAAATGACAATTATCATGCAGTGGTCATGTCAACAAGTTGGGTGCTACAGGTCAAAATTGGGGCTCTTGTGCGCCGACTTAAGAGAAGATGCGCAAGCTGTGACTGAGTAAATTTAAGTCTCATAGAGTTTACTGTTGCCTAAAATTAGTGGTTTTAAAGCACCTTGGGGTGGCCCCTACGCAGCTATTTGCCGCGCATGTTTCTACTGATCTGGCCTATGTGATATTTATTTATATGTTGTTTGGCTGGGCTTTGTCTGACATGCAAAAAGCACTGAGTAAGTCGATTCTGACGATAGGAGACCTTTTTTTATGGTGAATCTGCCAGAGAATATCGATGCAACAATGGCATTGTTGTCGGATCAAAATTATGTCTGCAGTCGGGACTTGGCTACAGTTCTTTATCTTTGTCTGAGCCTTGACAAGCCGCTGTTTCTTGAAGGCGAGGCAGGGGTGGGCAAAACAGAAATTGCAAAAGCGGTGGCCGCGGCTCTTGGGCGGCGTTTGATCCGGTTGCAATGCTATGAGGGGCTGGATGTGGCCTCTGCGATTTACGAATGGAATTTTTCCGCTCAGATGATTGCCATTCGCACCGCCGAGGCAGCGGGCGTTACGCAACGGGCCGCGTTGCAAAAAGAATTATTTTCTGAAGAGTTTCTTATTCGCCGTCCGTTGCTGCAAGCTTTGCAGTCTTACGAAGAGGGACCGCCCGTTTTTCTAATCGACGAGGTTGATCGCGCCGACGAACCGTTTGAGGCGTTTCTTCTTGAGGCGCTGTCAGAGTTTCAGGTCACGATCCCTGAGCTGGGCCCGATCAAAGCTGAGACCCCGCCGATCGTCATTTTGACGTCGAACCGCACCCGCGAGGTGCACGACGCGCTCAAACGCCGCTGTTTTTATCACTGGGTCGCCTATCCCGATTTTGACCGCGAAATGGAGATTTTGCAGGCGCGGCTGCCAAACTGTCCGGCGGTGCTCTCAGCCGAGATCGTGGCTTTTGTTCAGAGGTTGCGGGGCGAAGACCTTTTCAAAAATCCGGGTGTGGCTGAAACGGTTGATTGGGCGCGCTGTCTGGTTGCGCTTGATGCGGTGTCTCTGTCGCCAGAGATGGTGTCTGACACGTTGGGCGCTGCACTGAAATATCAAGACGATATCGCAAAAATTGCTGGGTCTGAGGTGGGGCGCATTATTGATCAGGCACGTATTGATTTGGCAAAAAACCAATGACGGGATGACAGAATGATTGTGGCGTCAGAGGCAACACCTGGGCGGCTGCTGGACAATATTGTCCACTTTGCACATGCGCTGCGTCGCGCAGGTATTGCAGTGGGTCCCGCCCAGATCACCACCGCGATTGAGGCTGTCCAACAGGCGGGGTTCACCCAAAAGCAAGATTTTTATGCGACGCTGCGGGCAGCTTTGATCAGTCGGCCTGAGCATTTAGAGTTGTTTCATCAGGCGTTCCATTTTTTCTGGCGCGACCCTGAGTATCTGGAACGGATGATGCGAATGATGCTGCCGCTGGTGCAGCAGCTTGAGGCCCAAGACAGGCAAAAACCGAAACCGGCCGAAAGGCGGGCTGCCGAGGCATTGGGCGACGGATCCGAACGCGCCGCGCCACGCCGTGAAAAAACTGAGATCGAAATCAACGCACAGTTTACCGCGTCGCAGGACGAGGTACTACGCGCCATGGATTTTGAACAGATGAGCCTGTCGGAATCTGAGGCGGCCAAACGCGCAATTCAGCGACTTCGACTGCCGGTGGATCCACTGAAAACCCGGCGGTTTGTTGGGGCGAACAATGGTCGCAAACCGGATGCACGTGCGGTGCTGCGGCGTGCGGTTAAAAAAGCCGGCGAAGTGGACCGCCTCGCAATGAAAACCCCGCGCCACCGGCCGCCGAACCTCGTGGCGCTGTGCGATATCTCTGGCTCAATGTCGAGTTATGCGCGCATGATGATGCATTTTTTGCACGGGCTGGTTTGGGCTCAGAACAGTGGCTGGGGCAAGGTACATGGGTTTACCTTTGGCACACAATTGACCAACATCAGCCGCGCGCTGCATCTCAAAGATGTGGATCACGCACTGCAGGCGGTGGGACGTGAGGCCCCTGACTGGCAGGGGGGGACCCAGATTTCCGCATCGCTGCGAAGATTTAACCGTGACTGGTCGCGCCGGGTGCTGGGGCAGGGGGCGGTGGTGCTGCTGATTACCGACGGATTGGAGCGTGGCGATACAGCCACTTTAAGCGCAGAGACCGAGCGGCTGACGCTGCGGTGTCGTAAATTGATCTGGCTCAACCCGTTGTTGCGCTGGGACGGGTTTGCCCCAAAGGCAGCGGGTGTGCGGGCGATTTTGCCCTTTGTCGACAGTTTTCACGCCTGCCATTCAGTGAATTCGCTGGCTGATTTAAGTTTTTCACTGAACACCAAGGGGCAAAAGTCGCAGTTTCTTGTCCCGCCTGCGGCTCGCTGAAGCGGGGACAAGCCGCTCCTGGCGATATAATCGATGCTAAACCGGGCCACAGCGAGGAGCATTACCGCTTTTCTGTTTTTGACCTCTTTTGGCAGGCGCGACATCTTTGAGATATGAAAAATGAAATCAAACCATTGTTAATATGTGACTTTTTTAATTTGTGTATGTAATTATTTCTCATTACCATCAGTTACTGAATCAGTGCCCAGCTTAGTGATTAGCGAGGATAAACGATTATAATGCGTCTGCATTTAAAATGACCTATAGTCATCAGTTATCAATAAAAATTCGGACTTATTTTTGGGCCTTGGTCGCGGCGTCTCGCACAATTTTTGGGGCTGTCGCCAATACCAATGGGCCATCTCGGATCCGTACGCTCTCAGCGGTGGCGTTTTCGCAGGGTGTGGGGCCGCGCGTTCAAAACTCACCGGGGTGGAATTTTTCCACCTCACCTAAAATGCTCTCAGAGCATTTCAAAATATACCAGTTATTCAGTCTGCGGTTAGGTCTGTGATCTGATCAAGTGTTTGGAGGGCACTGCAGTAAATTGTTGAAAAATCATCAAAACTTCACGGCTGTTCGGTCTTTTTGACAGGTTTTGGGCGCAAAAAAGCCCTGTGTGAAGTAAAAATAAGGGAGAGATAGATGACAAAAATAACATTGAAGGTAAACGGAAAATCGGTCAGCGGCGACGTCCCTGATGAGACATTGCTGTCGGTGTTCTTGCGTGAAAACTTGCGATTGACCGGTACCCACATTGGCTGTGACACCAGCCAATGTGGCGCTTGCGTCGTACATGTAGGTGGCAAGTCGGTGAAAAGCTGCTCGACCCTGGCAGTGTCGCTAGAGGGCGCTGAGGTCACCACGATTGAGGGCTTGGCCAATGGCAGTTTGCATCCCATGCAGGTGGCGTTCAACGACAACCATGGTTTGCAATGTGGGTTTTGCACGCCAGGCATGATCATGACTGGGGTCGATATGGTAAATCGCTACAAGACAGAGGGCACAGAGCTGACCTCTGAGGCTATCAGGGCCGAGCTAGAGGGCAATATTTGCCGCTGCACGGGGTATCATAATATTGTCAAATCGATCGAAGACGCTGCGGCGAAAATGTGATCGGAATAGGGAGGTATGGCTATGAGCACAGGTATTGGAGACGCGGTTAAGCGCAAAGAAGACAAGCGATTTACCACTGGAAAAGGTAAATATACAGACGATGTTCGCAACGACAATCAGGCCTATGCGGCCTTCGTGCGCAGCCCCTATGCCCATGCGCGGGTGATGGGCATAGACGGCAGTGCGGCGCTGGCTATGGACGGTGTGATCGATGTTCTGAACGGCGCCCAATTGACCGGCGACGGCATTGGCAACATTATCTGTGGCTGGGCGGTTGCATCCAAAGATGGCAGCCCGATGAATATGGGGGCTTGGTCGGCGTTGGCGACCGAAAAAGTCCGCTATGTGGGCGATGCGGTGGCGGTGGTGATTGCCGAAACTCAGGCGCTGGCGCGGATTGCTGCCGAGAAGGTTGAAGTCAGTTATGAACAGCTTTCGGTGGCTGCCAGTATTGCCGCAGCAAGGGCGGACGATGCCCCAGAGATCCATGAAAACGCACCGGGAAACCTGATCTATGATTGGGAAATCGGTGACGAGGCGGCAACAGATGCCGGCCTTGCGGGGGCAGCGCATGTCACCACGCTGGATGTCATCAACAACCGGCTGTCGCCGAACCCCATGGAACCGCGCTCGGCGGTGGCGACTTACGATGACAGCGAAGAACATTACACCCTTTATACCACCAGCCAGAATCCGCATGTTGCGCGTCTGGTGCTGTCGGCGTTCTACAACGTGGCGCCTGAGCATAAACTGCGGGTTATCGCGCCCGACGTCGGGGGTGGTTTTGGGGCGAAAATCTATATCTATCCCGAAGAGATCACCTGTCTCTGGGCGTCGATGAAAACCAATCGCTCGGTCAAATGGACGTCGGATCGCAGTGAGGCGTTCCTGACTGATGCGCATGGCCGCGATCATGTTACCACAGCTAAAATGGGTTTTGACAGCAGCGGCAAAATCGT
>DDEJ01000058.1:22894-27193 GCA_002336405.1 Rhodobacteraceae bacterium UBA1957 | reverse complement strand
GGCGCAGCGGCGGTTGGTTCAGCCGGCACTTTAGAGGGAACGGGTTTTTTTCTTGGCTTGCGCGGAGCGCGCGGCTTCACCACCTTAGCAGGCGCCTCCGCGACCTCAGGTTGACTTGCCTCAACCGTGGCCAGCGGATCAACGATCTGCATACTGGACTGTTGAGAACTCTCTGGGGTCTCTACCAACCCATTATCACGGCTGTGATCGGACATATCAAAAACGTCCGGCTGGGGAGCGGTGGCAGGGTCAAAACTTGACTGCTCGGGCACGTGGCGCACCACATCACGATTCGACCGCTCGCGGTCACGCTCAGACTGGCGCTCGCGATTTTCACGCTCTTGCTGCTCGCGACGTTGATCCTGATCGCGTTGCGCCTCGCTTAACATACGCAGATAGTGCTCTGCGTGTTGCTGAAAGTTCTCAGCAGCTACGCGGTCGTTGCCCAGTTGGGCATCCCGCGCCAGCTGATTATATTTTTCGATAATCTGCTGTGGCGTTCCACGCACTTTTCCCTCAGGTCCAGAACTGTCAAAGACACGATTGACAACGTTGCCGACAGAACGGTTACGGTTAGATTTCGACCGCGAGCGAGGTTTAGGAGATCTCATATGTAAGTAATCCAGCCTTGATTTTTTATCCAAAGTGCTGCGTTGATCCGTCATTGTTCAACAGTATGGCGACACTATTTTTGGGCTTACGTCTGGCAAAGCACAGCGCTTTGCTTCAGACCCTTATTAATAAACACGCCAAGCAGATCGACACAAGTGTAAAACGTATCAAACGCATGCGATATTAGACAGATTAGGTGAAATCATAGTTAAACAACCATAATTTATTGGATACGCGCCGAGATGACCCGGTCACGTCCAGCCAAATCCGCATGACAACGCAGCGCAGACAACCCAGCGTTCTGAAATAATTGCATGACCTCTACCGCCTGCTGATAGCCAATTTCAACAATAAGCCGGCCGTCAGGTGACAGATGGCGACGAACACAGGCCGCGATCACACGGTACGGATCGAGTCCATCGCCACCGGGTGATAGCGCGATATGGGGGTCATAGTCGCGCACATCACGATCAAGGCCCGCCATTTCGTCCATCGCAATATAAGGGGGATTAGCCACGATCAGATCAAAACTACCCTGCACGCCCTCAAACCAATTGCTTTGCGCAAAACTAAGTCTGTCGCCGATATCAAAGCGGGCGGCATTTTCACGGGCCACGGCCAGCGCTGCGGGGCTAATATCGGTGGCCAGCGCCTCCGCTTTTGGCCATTCCATCATCAGCGTCACCGCAAGAACACCACAGCCAGTGCCCAGATCCAGCACCGTTTTCGCGGGGTATTTCAACGCCTCAACAATCACCGTCTCGGTCTCAGGGCGGGGATCAAGCACAGCTTTCGAAATATGAAAGTCCCGTCCCCAAAACTGCCGCAAGCCCGTAATCTTTGAGACCGGCTCATGTTGGAGACGACGTTCCACATAGCCTGAAAGCTGGTCCTGCGCCCTAGTATCAATCGGGTCGGGCCCCAGCAAAACGATGCGGTCTGGGCCCACCCCCAGCGCATAGGCAACCAGGGCCCGCGCATCGCGCGCGGCGCTGTCTATGCCAGCGGCGCGCAGCCTATGGGTTGAGTTTGCCACCGCCTCAAAGACGGTCACTATTCCATCTCGGCCAATTGTCGGGCCTGTGCGTCTGCGGTCAATGCATTGATCGTTTCATCCAGATCACCAGCCATTACCTGATCCAGCTTGTACAGTGTCAGATTAATACGGTGGTCGGTCATCCGGCCCTGTGGGAAATTATAAGTGCGAATGCGTTCACTGCGATCACCGGACCCCACTTGCGATTTACGGTCCGCTGACCGCGCATCATCAACCCGTTGGCGTTCAAGATCAAACAGTCGCGCTTTGAGAACCTGCATTGCAATCTCGCGATTGCGGTGTTGGGATTTTTCCGATGAGGTCACCACCAGCCCAGTTGGAAGATGGGTAATCCGCACTGCTGAATCGGTGGTGTTGACATGTTGGCCACCTGCGCCAGAACTGCGCATGGTATCGATGCGCAGGTCACCGGAGGCAATCTCGACATCGACATCCTCGGCTTCGGGCAAAACTGCCACGGTTGCGGCGCTGGTATGGATGCGGCCGCCGCTTTCTGTGGTTGGCACTCGCTGTACGCGGTGGACACCGGATTCGTATTTCAATCGGGCAAACACCCCCTCACCCTTAACATGGGCCACCACCTCTTTAACCCCGCCCAGTTCTGTCTGATTTTCTTGGATAATATCAAAGCGCCATCCGTTCGTCTCAGCGTGACGTTGATACATACGCAGCAAGTCACCAGCAAAAAGCGCGGCCTCATCGCCACCAGTTCCGGGGCGTATTTCAATCATCGCCGCGCGTGCATCGGCAGCATCTTTCGGCAACAGCGTCAATTGGAGCGCCCGCTCGGCATCGGGAAACCGGGCCTTCAGCAGCGGCAGTTCCTCTTCGGCAAGCGCACGCATGTCGGGATCGGCCAGCATCTCTTGCGCCTCGGCAAGATCCTCGGACAATTGCCGATAGGCGGCAATCTGTTCAACCACGGGGCGCAGTTCAGAATACTCGCGCCCCAGACTGGCAATTTGATCGCCAGACGCGCCTTCGTTCATCTTGGCCTCAAGAAATTGAAAGCGCTGAACGATCTGTTCTAATCTATCATCAGGGATCATAAGCTTCCTTCCCCCATTGACGGGATTTGGTCAAGTGCCAGTTTGTACGATGCCGCCCTCATCGAGCGCTGAAACAGGCTGCAGCCCTCGCAAAGTTCTTTGACCACTAGGCTGCTATGTATCCCAAAGGTTCGTTTTTCTAAAAGGGTGTTTACGAAAAAGCGATCTTACACGCCGTATTCACAAAGCACCCAACCGGTCACGCAACAGAACAGCCAGCCAGCACAGAGACCTAATTTTGGACAGGAAACGGGTCGCCAAGACAGTATTTCTGTGAGAATGACCCTTATGAACGAGACACAAAGCCCACCAAAAATTAACCTGATTTCGGCATTGCTTTTATGCAGCCTTGCTTTGGTATGGGGCGGCGCTTTCTTTTTTGGCCAAATCGCCCTTGAGAATGTGCCGTCTGTGACAGTTGCCCTGCACCGCGTCGGCTGGGCGGTGCCCGCTCTATGGATCGTGCTCTGGCTCAAAGGGGTCAAAATGCCCCGCTCCCCATATGTCTGGATATGTTTTGGTATTATGGGTGCGCTTAACAATGCGATACCATTTTCTTTAATCTTATGGGGTCAAACCCATATTGGCAGTAGCCTCGCGGCGATATTAAACGGAACAACGGCTGTTTTTGGCGCTGTTGTTGCCGCAATTTTTCTAAGCGACGAGCCCCTGACACCACAAAAGTTAATGGGCGCTCTATGCGGATTATTTGGCGTTGCCTTCATTATGGGAATTGAGGCGCTTACCGATTTTGACCCGCGCAACCTTGGCCAGTTGGCGGTTTTGACAGCCGGCCTGTCCTATGCGTTGGCGGGCGTTTGGGCAAAACGGCACTTATCAGCCCAGCCACCGATTCTGAACGCCTTTGGCATGCTGCTCGGCAGCACAGTCTTGTTGGCACCGATTGTGTTTTTTATCGAAGGTGCGCCCTCTGTATCGTTGGCTGCCGAGGTGTGGACCAGCTTGATGGCGTTATCATTGTTATCAACAGCCCTAGCCTATATACTTTATTTTGAAATTTTACGCCGTGCGGGGTCGGCAAATTTAATGCTGGTCACACTGTTGATACCGCCGGTCACAATCGCGCTGAGCAGTACATTTCTGGGCGAGAGGGTCGAGCGAGACGCAATCTATGGGTTTGGGTTTATTGCGCTTGGTCTGGGGATCACTGACGGCCGGATTCTTGGTCGTATTTCCCGAAAGTATCGCCAATTTAAAAGCGCTATTTGACCAAAGGGCAGTGTCAAATATTAGAACCAGTCGCAGCCAAACAGCAAGACAGGGATTTTTCGGCCAAGTTCGAGCCGTTTTATTCATATAATTTCAGCGCTTTTATAGACTGCACACTCTCACCAAATGGGGTGGTTCCAGCTATAAAAGACCATCAGGAAATCTGGACAGACCCAGACCTTTTCACATTCATACTCTGCGCTAGAACCGAGCCTGCCGGCTTTGCTATCGCACCCAGACTGGCCCATGAAGCCTATGACATGGAACAGTTTTTTGTTTTAAGACAATTTTGCCGCACGGGGGCTGGCACGGGGGCAGCACAAGCGTTGTTTTAAAAATTCTCGGTGTGTG
>DDEJ01000058.1:6183-22500 GCA_002336405.1 Rhodobacteraceae bacterium UBA1957 | reverse complement strand
CGGGCCTAAACAAAAGGGACATTTCGGGATGTCAAAACCTCACATATTATGCAATCTTTGTCATGCCGAACGCGCTTCAACGCTGCAATCAGCCGCGCCTTGTCCACCCCCACAGACAGATCAGTTCCATCGCCACATGCGCCCCTGCCACCGCAGTAATGCCCGCGGGATCATAGGGGGGCGACACCTCAACCACATCCGCCCCCACCACGTTAATCCCAGCCAGCTCGCGCAGAATAATCGCCACCTGCGCACTGGTCAGCCCGCCCCAAACAGGGGTACCCGTGCCCGGGGCATAGGCCGGGTCAAGACAGTCGATGTCAAAGCTGAGATAGGTCGGGCGCGCGCCGATGATCTGTTTGATTTTAGCCGCAGTCGCCAGTGGCCCGGTTTCATGCACCGTCCGCGCGTCAAGCGTATTGATCCCCAAAGTATCAGCATTTTCGGTGCGTATACCGACCTGTACCGAAGTGGCAGGATCGATAAGACCCAGCTTAACCGCTTTGTAAAACATCGTCCCGTGATCAATCCGCGCCATATCGTCATCGGGCCAAGTGTCGGAATGGGCGTCAAACTGCAACAGCGACACAGGTCCGTATTTTTCGGCATAGGCGCGCAGTATCGGAAACGAAATGAAATGATCCCCCCCCAGCACAAGACTGGCGGCGCCTGCTTGAAGAATGGTTTTGATATGCGCGGTCAAGGCGTCGGGAAAGTCACTGGTCTTGGCATAATCAAACGCCAGATCACCATAATCGACGATATCAAACGCGCTCATGGGATCAAAGCCCCACCCATAGGGCGGATCATAGGTTTGCAGCGCGCTGGCCTCGCGGATTGCTCGGGGACCCAGGCGGGTGCCAGGCCGATTGGTCACCGCTTGATCAAATGGCACGCCAGTGACCGCCAGATCGACGCCAGACAAGTCCTTGCTGTAGCGCCGGCGCAAAAAGGAGGTCGCACCGCCAAAGGCGTTTTCAAAACTTAACCCGCGCCGTTCCACTCGGGTAAAAGCATGATCAACTTGGGTTTTCGCGTCTTCCAGTGCCATACCATTCTCTCAATTTATCTTGTTTTGCCCACGCGCGCTTGCGCGACCGACCTTCACTTTACCGGTTGCGCGGTTTCCACAATACGGGCGAAAAACGACGCGCCGATCGGTGCCACATCATCATTAAAGTCGTAACTGGGGTGATGCAGCCCAGCACTTTCACCCTGCGTTAAAAACAAATAACATCCAGGGCGTCGATTTAGCATGAACGAGAAATCTTCCGCGCCCATTTCCCGGCCACTTGGTGCATCTACCTTGTCGTCTCCGACCACATCCCGCGCCACCCTGACCGCAAACGCGGTCTTTTCGGCATCGTTGATGGTCGCAGGATAGCCTTGCGTATAGACCAATTCCGCCTCGACCCCAAAGCTTGCCGCCTGCCCCGCAACGATCTGCGGCATGCGTGCCATCACCATAGCTTGCACCGCTTTATCAAACGTGCGCACGGTGCCATTAATATAGGCGGTCTCAGGAATGATATTATCGGCACTGCCAGTATGGATTTGCGTCACCGAGACCACAAGATCATCACAGGCAAAATGATTGCGACTGACAATGCTTTGCAGCGCCATCACCATAGATGCGGTCGCAATCACAGGGTCGCGTGTATCTTGGGGATAGGCGCCGTGCCCCCCTTGCCCGGTGATGTGAATGTCAAACGTATCCACCGCGGCCATCAACGGGCCGTCGGTGGTATAAAACCGGCCAACCTCGGGCCCGGGCGCATTGTGCAGCGCATAGAGCTCTTTGATATCAAACTGGTCAAGAATGCCCTCTTTAACCATGATTTCCGCACCGCCACCCGTCTCCTCTGCGGGCTGGAAAATCAACGCGACACGGCCCGAAAAATTGCGCGTTTCAGCAAGGTATTTCGCCGCCCCCAATAGCATTGTGGTATGACCATCATGGCCACAGGCATGCATTTTCCCGGGCCGTGTCGAGGCCCAGTTGACGCCACTGGCCTCTTCGATTGGCAACCCGTCCATATCCGCGCGCAGGCCGAGGGTTGGCCCCGGTCCCTGCCCTTCAATCAGTGCCACCAGTCCGGTGGTTGCAAAGCCACGGTGAATGTCGGTGATGCCAAACTCACGCAGCCGGTCCACCACGAAATCAGCAGTATCATGACACGCTGTTCCAAGTTCGGGATGTTGGTGCAAATGACGGCGCCATGCGGTCATATCATCTGCAAAGCAAGCTATTCTGTTTATCACCGCCATCTGCTGGACTTCTCCATCTCAACTGTTCAAATTGCATCAGACCCCAACTCACAGAGCGGTGCAATGGCCCACAACAAAGATTTAATCGAAAACCCAAATGGCGGCCTGCCGCGACTGTTGGAAATCATGCGCGCATTGCGCGACCCACAGCATGGCTGCCCATGGGATATTGAACAAGATTTCGCCTCAATCGCCCCCTATACGATTGAGGAAGCCTATGAGGTCGCCGATGCAATCACCCGGCAAAACTGGGACGATTTGAAGGACGAATTGGGTGATTTACTGTTACAGACCGTCTATCACACGCAAATGGCCCATGAGGCGTCCCTGTTCAGTTTTGAGGATGTTGCAAATACCATTGGCGACAAAATGGTGGCGCGACACCCGCATGTATTTGGGACCGATAGTCGCAAAAAATCTTCCGCTCAGCAGACCGTCGATTGGGAAAAAATCAAAGCCACCGAGCGTGCCGCGAAAGCTCGCAAAGGGGTCCTGGATGATGTGGCGCTTGGCTTGCCGGCATTAATGCGGGCAGTCAAATTGCAAAATCGTGCAGCAAGGGTTGGCTTTGATTGGCCCCAGACAGATCAGGTTCTGGACAAATTGCTGGAGGAATCGCACGAACTAGTAGAGGCACGTGACCAATTGGGTGCCGACGAGATTGAGGAAGAGTTTGGCGATTTATTGTTTGTGATGGCCAATCTGGCGCGCCATCTCGGCGTTGATCCCGAGACCGCCCTGCGCGGTGCCAATGCTAAGTTCACCCGTCGGTTCGCCCATATTGAAAGGGCCTTGGCCCAGCTGGGCAAGCGCCCCGATCAATCTGATCTGGCAGAAATGGACAGGCTATGGAATGACGCCAAAGCCATTGATAAGGCCCAAAATGCCACAGCAGAACCATAGAGTTTCCAAAACCCATAAAGACTTGGCACCAGGCGCCCCCAAGACGGCAATGCCCATAATACTGGGACTTGCTTCTAAGACGTGTTGCGCAGCATCCGGTTGAGAAAAACCACTGGGATCAGCCCGACCAGCACAATCAGCAACGCCGGCAGCGCCGCCTGTTCCATCAACTCATCATGCGCGTATTGATAGGAGTATGTTGCCAGCGTTTCAAAATCAAACGGCCGCAACAGCAACGTCATCGGCAGTTCTTTCATAATATCAACAAACGCCAGCACCCCACCTGCAATGATCGAATTACGGATCAGTGGCACCGTCACCCGGCGCATGGTATTTTGGGCATTCATCCCCAAAGTTCGGCTGCACAGTATCACATTGGGCGATATTTTAGTCAGACCCGAAACGACAGCCCCATAGCCCACCGCTTGAAACCGCACCAGGTAGGCAAACAACAAGACCGCCAATGTCCCGCTGAGATGAAACACCCCAAACGGGCTCATCACTGCAACCATAAAGCGGTCAAACAGACCAACACACACCAGCACACCAATGGCCAGCATGGTGCCAGGAAAGGCATATCCTGTCGCCGACAGATTGCCGGCAAGTCGTAAAAACTTGCTGGCCTGTATCTGCGAAGTACACGCCACCAGCACCGATATCAGCATAATAATTCCCGCCCCAAGGCCCGATACCAACAGCGTGTTCTGAAACACTTCAAATACATCCGCAAATACCAGCATGTCGATCGATTGCAGCACATTCCACAGTAAAATTCCTGTGGGAATGAAAAACCCAAACAGAACCGGAACCAGACACAAACAGATGCACAACAGTGCAGGTAACCCGGTAAGACATTTGGGTTGCTGATTACGCTGACGCGAACTGGTGTCGTTAAAGCGTTTCTGCGCCCGTGAATAAAGCTCGGTAAACAAAAGAAGTATGATGAAAATAAACGTAAAAGTTGCGATTTGGGCAGCGGCGGTGATGTTGTTCATCCCAATCCAAACGTTGAAAATACCCAAGGTTAGCGTCTGCAGCGAAAAGAACTCAACCGTGCCAAAATCTGACACCACCTCCATTCCGACCAAGGCCAGACCGGCCACAATAGCCGGGCGCGCCAGCGGTAGGCTGATCGTCCAGAAAGTGTTGCGATCATAAATTGACGAGACTTCGTAAAAGCTTGCCGGGATCTGACGAAAAGCGGTGCGCGCCAAAAGGTACACATAGGGGTATAGCACCGACGACAGCACAAAAACCGCGCCGCCAAGCGATCTTATCTCGGGGAAATAATACTCACGCGGCGATTGCCAGTCAAACAAGCTGCGCAGCATCCCCTGTACCGGCCCGGCATATTCGAAAAAATCGGTATAAGCATAGGCAACCAGATAGGCCGGGCAGGCGATGGGCAGAAGAATAATCATATCAAGGACACGCGAGAAGCGGAACTTATAGGCGGCAACAATCCAAGCTGTTGTGACCCCGAACACCAGCGTCACCAAAGAGACGCCCACCATCAGTGCCAGCGTGGTCAGGATATATCTGGCCAAGACCGTGTCGAACAAATGCGACCACAGGCCGTCACTGTCGCCAAAACTCAGCACGATCAGCGAAATCACCGGCGCGAACAAGATCAAAGTAATCGTGAAAACGCCGGCAGACCAAATATCGAAATAACGCCGTGTGGCTTGCACCAAATTACCAACCAACCCTGTCAATGATTTTTTGTGCATCTCGCGACAGCTCGGCAATCTGCAAGATCGGCAATTGATCCTCTACGAACCGCCCCCAGCTTTCCAATTCGGCCGTATACGGCACCGTCGGGTTGGCAGGATATTCAAAATTGATCTCACTGTAGAGCGTCTGTGCCTCGGCGTCGGTCAGAAATTCCAGCAGCTGCACTGCAGCCGCCTTGTTTTTCGAATGCAGCGCCACGCCACCACCAGAGATATTCACATGCGCCCCACGCCCGTCAGCGCCCTGATTTGGAAACACTAAATTGAGGGCCTGCGCCCATTTTTGTTGATTGGCATCTTCGGAATATTTCAATTTGCCGAAATAATAATTATTGATGATAGCGATGTCGCATTGACCTTCATATATCGCTTTCACCTGTGCACGATCATTGCCCTGAGGGCGCCTCGCGAGGTTGGCGACCAATCCAGCGGCCCAAGCTTCGGCTTTTTCCGCCCCGTGTGCCGCTATAATCGAGGCCAGAAGTGCGCGGTTGTAGACATGGCTGCCTGGGCGTACACAAATTTTACCCGCCCAGCGAGGATCTGCCAAATCTTCTATGTCTTTAATTGCGCCGGGCTCAACCCGACCTTTTGCGGTGACAATAATCCGCGACCGCTTGGACAGGCCAAACCATGTATTATCATCACTGCGCAAATGGGACGGTATGTTTGCCATCATTTTTTCAGACACGATCGGGGCCAGAAGTTGCATGTCTTGGTAAATGTGAAGCCGCCCAATATCGACGGTCAGGATCACATCTGCGGGGCTGTTTTTACCCTCGGCCTTCAACCGCTGTGCCAGACCTTTGGTAGAATAAACCACGTTGGTTTTAATACCGGTTTTATCGGTAAAAGCCTCCAAAAACGGATTGATCAGAAACGGTTGCCGGTGGGAATAAATATTTAATTCCGTTGCGCTGACAAGAGAGGCACTTGACACCACCAATGCGGTGAGAAGGCAGAGCAGTTTAGAGTGACGCATTCTTTTCATCCTGATCTTTTGTCTTGGTATTACCAGACGGGTGTAACAGCCATTCGACTGACGGGGTAGGTCTAAACAAAGTGGTTATTTTTAAAGCCGCAGTCCGTGCCCTGCGCCGAAGATACAGATATATTTCCAAAAGCGGGCGCAGATACATGGCATAAAGACTGTGGTCGGTATCAGGCTCACCCTGACCCAACCCCAGTGTCAGATCTTCGGTTTCAACCGAGTGATGCAGGGATCCAAACAGCCAGTCCCAGACCGCCAGCGTCGCTCCAAAGTTCTTGTCATGATGCTGAACTGCGACCGAGTGGTGCAACTGGTGCTGCGCCGGGGAAATCAACACATATTCCAGCCAGCGCCAATACCGGATACCGATATGCGAATGGCGCAGGTTCGAGCCAGCAACGTTAAAGGTAAACACCAATACATTCACCCCAAGCACCGTCATCAGATCGACTTTATCATCAAACCAATAGAAAAATATTGACAGCGCCACCCCTTGCGTAAAGGCGCTGCGCAACGAGAAAACGATGCCTTCCAGAGGGTGCGTGCGATAGATTGTCAGCGGTGTCAGGTTGGTCGCAGAATGATGGGTTTTATGCAAAGCCCACAGCAGTGGCCATTTGTGCATCCAGCGGTGGACAATATATTTGGTCAGATCATCCAGAACAAAAATTGTTACGGTAAACGCCATAATGATCAGTAAGGTCGGCAGCGAGGCCGCCGCGGGAAACTCGGGCCAATCAACCCTATGCAAGAGATGAAACAGACCCGTGGCAACAACCAATTGGGTCAACAACAACGGCGAGATAAAAAGTGTGAAAATGCGGTTTATAAAGAAAATAGTATAATCGCCGCGCGAGGATCGTGAGAAGAATATCTTTTTATCGAAAACCTTAGCGATCGCAGCGCGCAGTGACATTTTCCGGGCAACCAATAACCAGATAAACGCGATTAAAATAGATAGAAGAATATAGCCCAAAAACACCCGTTTTTTCGGGTCACCAAAATGCTCAAAAATGCCGATAAAAAAGTCGAGTGGCTGCGACACAGTTTTTTAGACCCCCTCACAGTGGCCCGCCAGCGAACCCATCTCCGCTGGCGGGCTTTGTATTATCTATCAGTCATTTTCAGCGCTGTTTGCACTTCCCAACTTGTCGGCCAGCGCCGCCATGTTGCCTGTTTGATCTTTTGACTTAGCAGTGACACCGAAACGGTCAACCATCAGTTTCTGGATTTTCAACATATGCAACTGATAATCGCCCCATGACATCGCTTCGTCTTTTGTAAAGTTGCCCTGAGAATCCATACCCGTTACCTGCGACGCATTCAATAGCACCGGACCAAAGCCAATCATACGGTTCAGTTTTACGGCCGTTTCTCCAAGGTTTTCCTTACCCGCTTGCAACGCCATGGAGAAGCCCTTCAACTCGCCCCAATGTTTGCAATAGGCTGAGAAAGCTTTTGCGGTATCGCCGTTTGACTCCAGCAATTCACCCAGTTTGGTGATGTCGTTATAAACCGAACCGGCATATTTAAACACGGATTCTGCGATGACTTTTTCCCAATTGCTTCCGATCACATCGGCATATCCCATCAACTGCGCCCGCTGCGCATCTGTCAGGTTTTCGCCATTGGCATCTGAAATCAGTTGACGCCCGTCGATGAAGGCTTGGGTCACTGTGCTCATGTAATTGGTCTTGCCGCCTTTATCAAAGCTAGAGGCATAATACGCATGCGCAAATGTCATCTCTGATTTCAGGTCAATCATCCCGTCACCATTGGCATCGGCCGCGGCAAGGTTTTTCATTTTGGCAACGTCATAGTTTTCTTTTGCACTTAGGTTGAGGCTGTGAGCGGCTGCACCCCAGTACCCAAAGGCTTCGTCCCAGACATGCTCTTTTCCTGTGTAATGCGCACCATCTTTATAAGGTTTGCTATTTGGCTTGTTGTCTGCGGCAAGCTTTTCGTCAAGATAGTTGTCAACGGCTTGGTTGTAGAACACAGCACCCATGGCAAATTTCGAGATCAGCTGTGGATAATTAAAGCCTGTCGCAGGGTCAAACCCACCCTTCGTGGCAGCCGCATGTTCAATCATCGACGCCAGCACCTCGGCACCGGTCATCTGACCCGGCCAACCGTTCACAACGCCTTTGTAAGATTTACCAGACAAATTTTTGCCTTTGGAAATCTCATTGAGCGTCTCTTGCTTGATGTTGAAATCGCCCTTATCAACAGGCGATATGATCGCTTTGTTGTTATCAGAACCGCCAAAATAAGCCATCATTTCAGCCTGCAGATTGGCCGCATTCGCACCACCATCCCCTTTGGAGGCCAGCTTTTTCAGGCTGTCGTGCAAGACGTGGCGGGCAATCTGACCGGTGTAAGACACCGAGTTAGTCTTGCTGCCGCTATAGCCTTTGACGGTCACAGGAAACGGACCGTACGTGGTGTCGCTATAGGCAGCACTTGCCAATGCAAGTGGGCTCAGACACGCCATTAAAACGCCTGCGGCCCTAAAACTATTGATTGATTTTTTCATGTCTAAGTCGTCCTCTTCGTTCGCTGGTTTATCCAACACATCGGTACAGGTGACTAATTTAGTCAGATATGTCAATCCCGATTCTTTTAATCAGATATAATGAAGGCGCCGTTTCAGCTATATGGATTAGCTCAAAAATTATAGGGGCTCTTTTGGACCCGGTTAAATTGAGAATTTGCGCCCGCTTTAACTACATTTAATATAGGTATATTATCTCAAAAGCGCAGGCTTCGCTCTGGACTTGTCCAACACAAATTGAGACTGTGATGCTGACAAGGGGACCCAGAGCATGCCGAAACATAGAATCATTATCGACACGGATCCCGGCCAGGATGATGCGGTGGCTATTCTACTTGCGTTGGCCAGCCCCGAAGATATTGACGTTCTCGGCTTGACCGTCGTTGCCGGCAATGTGCCGCTTCTGGCCACAGCCAGAAATGCCCGGATGATTTGTGAACTCGCGGGAAAACCCGACACCAAGGTTTTTGCCGGCTGTGACCGGCCCATGGGCCGACCATTGGTCACGGCCGAACATGTGCATGGCAAGACCGGACTCGATGGCCCCAGCCTGCCCGATCCTGTTATGCCGCTGCAAGACCAACATGCGGTGGACTTTATCATTGAAACCCTGCGCGCAGAGCCTGCAGGTTCGATCACCCTGTGCGCTCTGGGTCCGCTGACCAATATTGCAACCGCGTTTCAAAAAGCCCCTGACATCATTTCACACGTTCGAGAGCTGGTGTTGATGGGCGGGGCTTATTTTGAGGTTGGCAATATTACCCCAGCAGCCGAGTTCAATATTTACGTAGACCCGCAAGCCGCCGATATCGTGTTTAAATCCGGTATATCCATTGTTGTGATGCCGCTTGATGTGACCCATAAAGCGCTGGTCACCAAATCGCGCAATGATGCCTTTCGGACCTTGGGCACAAAAGTTGGCGTCGCCGTCGCATTAATGACCGATTTCTTCGAGCGCTTCGACAAGGCAAAATACGGCAGCGCCGGCGCGCCCCTGCACGATCCCTGTGTCACCGCCTACCTGCTCAAACCCGAACTGTTTTCGGGCCGCTTGATCAATGTCGAGGTTGAAACCAGCTCAGAGTTAACCATGGGCATGACCGTTGCCGACTGGTGGAAAGTCACACAACGGGCGCCAAATGCGACGTTTATCGGCGATCTGGATGCCGACGGTTTTTTTGACCTGCTCACAGACCGCTTGGGAAGGCTTTAGATTTTACACTGGACAGCTCTAATAAAAAACGACATTCAATTTATATGTGTGCTGCCATAACCCTTGCCAAACCCGATGATCTAGACCGGCTTGAAGGTCTGGTGATGCTGTGCCATCAAGAAATGGGCATCGATGTTTCCCCCAACCAGCGGCGCCAAGGGCTGGCCCATGTTCTGGCAAACAGCCCGCATGCCGCAGCCTATCTGATTGGGCCAGTGCGGGCGCCTGTTGGCTATGTCATGCTATCGTTCGGGTGGTCACTGGAATTGATGGGTCATTACTGTACAATCGACCAGATCTATGTCCGTAGCGGGGTGCGCGGACGTGGTATCGCAAGTGAAGTGATGACTAAATTGACGTCGATGCTGAAATCAACAGATATCAAATCCATCCATATTCACGCCTCGCAGGAAAATGCCAGTTCTAAACGCCTGTTCAAACGGGCCCATTTCCGCAGTGGGCGTACCTTCACCCTGATGCTGCGCGACCTTTAAGCCCTTTTCTCTCAACCAGCAGAGACTATATATTAGCCATGCGCCTGAACATCCCCTTCGACAACACCTATGCCAATCTTGACGGGGCGTTCTTTAGTCGTGTCAACCCTGTACCAGTAAAAGAGCCTGCGCTTATTGCCTATAACGCCGACCTGGCAAAACAAATTGGTATCACCAGCGGCACTGAACAGGAGCACACCGAAGTTTTCAGCGGCACGCGTCTGGCCGAGGGCAGTGATCCATTGGCCCAGCTTTATGCTGGTCACCAGTTTGGGCATTATTCGCCACAACTGGGGGACGGGCGTGCGGTTTTATTAGGGGAAACCTGTGGGCCCGACAACCGCCGCCGAGATATCCAGCTCAAAGGCTCTGGCCCAACCCCCTATTCGCGGCGCGGAGACGGTCGCGCTTGGCTGGGTCCGGTATTGCGCGAATATTTGATCAGCGAGGCAATGCATGCGCTCGGGGTGCCGACCACGCGGGCGCTGGCCGCCGTGAGCACAGGTGAGACGGTGTTTCGCGAAAGCCCCCTGCCCGGCGCCGTTCTTACACGGGTCGCCGCCAGCCATATTCGGGTGGGCACCTTTCAGGTATTTGCCGCGCGCGGCGACGTCACAACCTTGCAACAGCTGTTGGAGTATACGCTCAATCGCCATTACCCAAACGCCGACGGACCGCTGGGTTTGCTCAAGGCGGTGATTGCCGCTCAGGCGCAGCTGGTGGCAAAATGGATGTCAGTGGGGTTTATTCACGGTGTGATGAACACCGACAATTGCCAAATCGCGGGCGAGACTATAGATTATGGTCCCTGCGCCTTTCTAGATCACTATGACCCGATGGCAGTGTTTTCGTCGATTGACCGGCAGGGACGCTATGCCTTTTCCAATCAGCCCGACATTATCGTCTGGAATATGGCACAGCTGGCCACCGCATTGATCCCATTGATGCCTGACCAAGAGAAAGCCATCGCATTATTCACCACAGCCGTCCATGCGATGCCACAATTGATCCGCGATCATTGGAACCGCGCATATGGCGCAAAAATCGGCCTGACCGAGTTGCGCCCAGGCGACGACACACTGGTGACACAGCTGTTGCAAGTGATGGCCGACAGCCGCGCCGATTATACCAATACGTTTCGCGGCCTCATCACCGGCACTGCCCGCGACCACCTTAACGATACCGAAGGCTTCGACGATTGGGCCAGACGCTGGCAGAACCGGCTGCGCGATGTCCCAGATCCAGAGGCGGTAATGGCACGAAACAACCCGGTTTACATAGCGCGAAACCACCGCGTTGAGCAGATGATTACGGCTGCGGTTGGGGGTGATTATGCCCCCTTCCACAGGCTGCGCAAGGTCTTGGCACACCCCTATGACAGCCAACCCGACTCCGTGGATTTCACCCAGCCGCCAACCCCGCAAGAAGTGGTACCTGCCACATTTTGTGGTACCTAATCCACTACACCTGAACCGCGACAGCTAATACGCAGCACCTCGTACACTATTTAAATCGCGATACCTCGGCAGCGCCTTCGCAACACAGCATATCATCAGCGCCGCCGCAACGTTGCCTCGGCGCGATCCGAAATTACCCAAGCCGCCAGCCCATCGCGCAAGCCGGCAATAAACCCTGCCCGCCAAAGAGGGTCAATAAGGTTATCCAAATCCTGATCCGTCGACAAAAATCCAGCCTCGACCAAAATTGACGGTATATCCGCGGCTTTCAACACCGAAAATGCTGCTTGCTGCAGCGGCAATTTGTAAAGATCCCCAGTGGCGTTCTCGATGCCCGCCAGTACCGATTGGGCCAACGCCCGTGCCCGAGGGGCGGTTTCAAGTCGCGCCAGGTCCAGCAAAACATCTGTCACCACATCATCGGCACCATTCAGATCTATGCCTGACAGAATATCAAGTCGGTCATGACGCTCAGCCAGGGCCGCGCTGGCGGCATCTGAGGCCGCGTCCGAAAGGGTGAAAATGCGCGCACCATGGGCCACACCGTGCGCCAAAGCATCCGCATGCAACGAGATAAACACGTCAGCCCCTCGCTGATGGGCCAGACGCACGCGGTCTTCTAAAGACACGAACACATCGGCCTCACGGGTCAATAAAACATCATAATCCCCGGTGCGTAGCAAGGTGTCTTTAAGCTCCCGCGCCAGTAACAACATCAGATCTGCCTCTTTGATGCCGCGGTTTTCGGCACCGGGATCAATACCACCATGACCCGGATCCAGCATCACCACCAAACGGCGCGATGGCTTATCTCGGCGCGGAGGGTCCAACGTATCGGGTGGTAAATCCCAACGAGGATCAAAGAGTGCCCCAGCCGCCGCATCATAGACAGCGCGGCTCACAGGCCTCAACAACAGCGACAGATTTGCAGCTTCGGTCTCAGGCGCGATGGTCATTGCCACATCCGCCACCGCCATAGGCTGTCCCATCTGCGCCACCAGACGGCTCCAACCGGGACGGTAGCCACCAAAGCGCACCTCGACAATCTTATGGCTCTGCAGCAATGTCTTACTGTCCAATCCAGTCCAATCAACCTCGCGAAAATCAATCACCAACCGATCGGGGCGAGACAGGGTGAACACCCGAAACGGCACGCCCTGGCTCAGCTGCAATGCCACCCGAACGTTGTCATTTCCAGCGTTTGTAATCGCTGATGTAGCACTGTCAATTCGCGCCAGAGCGCTAAAATTCTGCGCCTGCGCCGACAGCGCCCAAAAAGCAAAACATGCGCTGAGCCCCGCGAGCTTTATCAAATGTCCTAGACACATATTTTTCCCTGATGGCACCTTTTACATAAACTGATCTTCTCAGCATAACGTGACAAGCCGCAATACATAAGCGTATATCGAACTGTTTATCACCCAATTTTTTATTCTGTGTTTCGATTTGCCATAAACTGTATCAACCGCGCCAACCCCTCACGGATATCCGCAGTGCTGCGCGCATAGGAAAACCTCAGCGTTTTATGGCCGCGCTCCGGGTCAAAATCCAACCCCGGCGTGACAGCCACACCTGCCCCGTCAAGAATTTCACGGGAAAACGCCAAACTGTCCTCGGTCAACTCACTAACATCCGCATAGACGTAAAACGCCCCGTCTGGCGGCGCGATTCTATCAAAGCCCGCCTGCGGCAAGCCCTCGAGCATCAACCGACGGTTTTCGGTATATACCGCCAAATTGGCCTTAAGCTCGTCTTCACACTCCATCGCCGCCAGTGCCATCAATTGCGACGCGTGTGGCGCACATAAAAATAGGTTCTGGGCCAGCCGCTCAATCCGACGCACATGACTTTCTGGCACCACCATCCAGCCAACCCGCCAGCCTGTCATGCTGAAATACTTGGAAAACGAGTTAATTACATAACATTCATCGGTGATTTCCAGCGCAGAAACCGCTTTTTTTTCATATTCAATGCCGTGATAAATCTCGTCACTGATAAAGGCCGCCCCCTGCGCTTGTGTTGCCTCGATCAATCCGCACAGAGCGGCACGGTCCAGCATGGTGCCAGATGGGTTGGCAGGAGAGGCCACCAAGAGCCCCTGCAGGTCAAGCTCTGCAAAATCTTCTGCAACGGGCTGTAGGCGCGCGGCAGGAGACGTCGGCAGATCCACCGGAACCAGACCAAGCGATTTGATGATTTGCCGGTAAGAGGGATAACCCGGCGCTCCAATACCGACCCGCGCCCCGGTATCAAACAGCGAAGAAAACGCCAATATGAAGGCACCACTTGAGCCTGGAGTAATCACCACGCGGTCGGGGTTGAGCGTGAGCCCGTACCAATCTTTGTAGAGCCCAGCGATCCTTTGCCGCAAACCCGGCAACCCCAAAGCCACCGTATAACCCATTGCGTCATCTTGGCCCAACTGCGCCGCAAGTGCGGCCCGCGCGGCTTGGGGGGCCGGTGTGCCGGGTTGGCCCACCTCCATGTGAATGATCGAACGCCCCGCCTGTTCGGCTTGTCGCGCAGCCTCCATCACGTCCATCACGATAAAGGGATCAACCGTGCCCCGCCTTGAGCTTTTCATTGAACGGCTCCTGCTATATAAGTTGTCAGATGTTTCACTATGTAACCGGCGGCACGTCAATGCATCCCGTTCGATTTCTGATATTTTTGTTGTTTTTTATACAGCAGTCCAGCCTGCCGGCGCGCGCCGCCAGTTTACTCCGTGACGCGGATATTGAACATAGCCTCTCCCAGATCGCCCAACCGGTCCTAGCCGCCGCCGGCCTGTCATCAAACCAGATCAAAATACTGGTGGTAAACGACAGCTCTCTGAA
Organism: Rhodobacteraceae bacterium UBA1957; assembly: GCA_002336405.1. Classification (GTDB taxonomy): domain Bacteria; phylum Pseudomonadota; class Alphaproteobacteria; order Rhodobacterales; family Rhodobacteraceae; genus CPC320. Next base: position 8,050 of record DDEJ01000058.1, on the reverse strand, counting down.
TGCTTTTGTGGCCGATTCCCAACATATTTTCCTCAATGTCGGTCTGATCCTGCGATTGGGTGAAGTCGGCATGCTGCAAGCGGTCATTGCCCATGAAGCGGCCCATATCGTCAACGGCCATCTGGCCCGACGCAGCAGCAATTTTGGCGCCTCCAAAACCGCTGCGGGCTTGGGCATGTTGCTGGCAGCAGCCACCGCGATTACCGGCAATTCCGACGCTGCAGCCGGCATTGCACTCGGCACCAACAGTACCGCACAACGGCTGTTTTTCGCACATACAAGAGCCGAGGAAGCCGCAGCAGATCAATCTGGGATCCGTTATATGGTCCGTGCCGAAATTGATCCGCAAGCAGCCGTGAAACTGCTTAATATTTTTGAAGGGCAGGAGATGCTGAGCCCAAGCCGACAGGATCCCTATGCGAGATCGCACCCGCTATCACGCGACCGCAACCGCACGATTAAGAACCTTGTAAGTGTCCAGAAAAAAACCTTTGAGCCCGATCTTAACGCGCAATATTGGTTTGACCGAGCTCGGGGCAAGTTATCGGCGTTTATCCGATCGCCAAAGTGGACCTTTCAAACACTGGACGATGGGAAAGCAGACGACATTCGTTTGATGCGCAAAGCAGTGGCCTATTTCAGACGCTCCGACCTGCCACGCGCAAAAAAAGCTTTGGAAGCAGTGATAAAACTCAGACCTGATGATGGCTATCTATATGATTTATACGGTGAGATTCTGCTGAAAAGTCGCGCCCCGAAACAATCTATTAAAGCCTATCGCACGGCGGTGTCTCTTGTCCCGGAAAACGGTATAATTCTTGGCGGCTTAGGGCGGGCGCTGCTTGCTGACGGCAGAGCCAAATCAGCGCTGCCAATCCTTGAAAAAGCCCGCTCAGTCGACTTTAGTGACACCCGGGTCTTACGCGATCTTGCCCTTGCATATGCCAAAACCAACCAGAACGGCATGGCATCTTTGGTCACCGCAGAACGCTATGCTTTACAGGGGCGGATCGGTGATGCACTGCTGCACTCAAGACGCGCAGAAGGTCTATTGCCAAAGGGATCTGGGCCGTGGAAGCGGGCTATGGATATTCAAAGCAGAGCCGCCTCCCAAAAATGAGAATTGGGTATCAAGGGTATGGCTGAGTAAAGCAATATACGACCCAACAGATCGCGAAGTGGGTCATCTTAGCGTAGTGATGCATGCGCATCTGCTGAACTCGTGTATGGCTGTCACCTCAGGTGAGGTAGCATAGCTGTTTGTTTAACAATTCAGGTTTGCGTTTGTGCCATTGCTTCATGGCGTGCAAGAGCGTTTTGCTGCCTAAAGCTGATTGTGCAAGCGGGTGGTTGTAAAGCCAGGCACAGCGGTGCAGCGTCGTCTCACGCCCTTCGCCTGATCGAACATGGCGGCTTTGCAGCGCTCTCCCGATACGGCCGTTGATCTGCTCGACCATGCCGTTGGTTTGCGCCTATCTTGGTGGGGTCAGCCGGTGTTCAATTCCGAGAGTTGAGCAAAGCGTTTCAAACGCCGGCCGTCGTGTTACGGCGCGCCTGCGCACACCGAAAAGGCAGTCGGTGAACGCCTTTCCATTATCGGTTTAAATTGTTCAGATACGGATTGGACATGCACGTTCCAGGTCGCCTAGAAAGCGCCCGGCATTGGCGGCTGTCTTGTTGCGATACATGGCAATGAAGACCCATTGGGTGGCCCTGTCGAGCGCCACAAAGAGATACCTTCGCGACGTCCCATTGGCCATGTGAAGCGGGTATTTCACGACAATGTGGATATATCCGGGCGCAGATGCTTTCAAGCCATTGTGCTGAGGGGGGTCATCCTTGGCCTTACGGTCACGAAGACGTCCCG
>DDEJ01000058.1:0-5862 GCA_002336405.1 Rhodobacteraceae bacterium UBA1957 | reverse complement strand
TACGGTCACGAAGACGTCCCGCCCCACGCCGACGCAGACAAGGGTCTAGACCCGAACAAGACATAGTTAAGTTCTGAAACTCGCACCATTTCCAGACAGTCTGCTCAGTCGTTCTGTGGCGTTCTGTGGCGTTCTGCCAAGACCAACGCAGGTTCATCCCTCGCCTGAATGGCCGCCGGTATATTTGGTGTCGTTGTCGCTTGGCTATGACGTCGAACAAACATCGGTGTCGCCCATCTGAATATCCCCCAGCACAGATCTCGCCAGAAAAAGCGCAGAACGACGAGGGTCTATGTGATCCTCCGGGATGGAACAGTGAACCAGCAAAAGCATCTAAAACATGGCATCGGCCCTGAGCAAGCTGCTCTATTTAGAGCCAAGTCATAAAATCATATCGGTGGTTTGACAGCTGTGAGCAGATATTGTCAGTATCTTTTACGAATGCCCGTCAACCTAAAAACAGATCACTCGTCTAACTGTTCTTCGTCTTGGGTTTTCGCCAGAGCAAGCATCCGCGCCAAGACAGGATCAAGGGTCACATCAGCTTTTGCATAGCGTTCAGTCACAGCCAAAATCGACAGTGATACATTCTTGATAGTCGAGGTCTTTTTACCGGCGGGCCCGTAAAGTTGGCCATTCACCTTAAAATATATCGATCCCGACATTCCGGCCCGCAATACAGGCGCAACTTCGGTCTGCGGCAATACGTATTCTTCCCCGGCATCTAAAATTTTCTCAAAAATCACATCTCCGTCACCGGAGCGTATCCGAACCCAGGCGGGCCGGATCGCAAACAGGGCCAGTTCGGGCGGAGCTTCTTCCAAAACAATGGGTACTTCCACAGTTTTCAAAGGTTCGGCCACTAGCTCTTGGCTTTCTGTCGCAACCACCAGCGGTTCCGCCTCTGGCTCTGCCACGACAAACGCTCCCATAGCGGAAGGGTCTAGCGTTGATATTGGCCCATCGCGAGGTACCAGAACTGGCGAATCCAGTGCTTTTGGCCTATATAAACGATCGATCTTTGCCATTTGGGCTCTGGCCAAAGCCACAGCTTCCGCCTGATCGGTAACTGAGGTCAAAACTACTGTCTGCAACGGATCAACCTCAGCCAGTGCCAGCGGGGCCTGATCGACGGGCACAATCTGCACCCTTTGTATTTCGCGCAAAAGGCTCCAACCACCAAACCCGATCCCGCCGATTAACAAAAGCAAAACCGCAATGGATCCTACAGCATTATATTGCAGCCGGGACAACCAGCTGTCATCAGTTGGTAAAAACGGTGTTTTAGGGTTTACGAATGGGTTAAAGGCGTTTTGCTCTATATCAACGCTATCATCGGTTTCGGGCCGACGGACAGCTGCTGCCGCGGACATGCCATGGGCTGGAACGAACCCACTTTCAGCGCAAAATGCCGCAAAGGCCACATCGGGATCCATTTTAAGGAAACGCGCATAGGAGCGCACATAGCCAGATATAAACCCGGGCGTATCAAAGGCCGACGGGTTGGCATCTTCGATTGCGGCAATATAGGGGGCTTTTATGCGTAGTTCGCGCTGCACATCCAAAAGCGATTTGCCGAGCGTGGCTCTTTCACCACGCATAATGTCGCCAAGGCGCATTTCATAATCATCAAAACTCTTAAGTTTCAAACTCAGCCCTCACGGCCCCATCAGCCAAACACTTTTCTAAACCATTAAAATGAGACAAAAAACCCTCGATCAAAAAGGTGAGTCGCACCCGGTACAGGTGTCTGTTAACATATCATAAACAAAGATGCATTATCTTTAAGTAACCACACTACCTTTTGGGATGGGATGAGCAGACTTAAGCCGATAGGTCGGCACGATTCAGCGCACAATGCGACCATAATTGGTCCATCGCCGCAACTAAGCGGTCCATTTCACTTGCCCCATGCACGGGAGATGGTGTGAAACGCAGCCGCTCTGTGCCGCGCGGCACAGTTGGGAAATTTATAGGCTGAACATAAATTCCATGATTTGACAGCAACATATCCGAAATATCCTTGGTATGCACTGGATCGCCGACGATCACCGGGATGATATGGCTACCGTGATCAATAAACGGAAGACCCAAAGCTTTCAGCCGCATCTTGAGCGTACGGGCCTGATTTTGATGCTTTGCCCGCAGCGTTTGATCAGTTTTCAAAAATGCAACCGATGCCGCAGCTCCAGCTGCGACGGCCGGTGGCAGCGAGGTGGTGAAAATAAAGCCCGGCGCATAAGAGCGGATCGCATCACACATTTTATCGCTAGCGGCTATATAGCCCCCCATAACGCCAAAGGCTTTGGCCAAAGTGCCATTGATGATGTCGATCTTTTTCATAAGGCCGTTTTGCTCGGCAACACCCCCGCCACGATGACCATACATACCAACAGCATGCACCTCATCAAGATACGTCAAAGCGCCAAACTCTTCAGCCAGATCACACAGATCTTGCATTGGGCAAAAATCGCCATCCATGGAATAGATCGATTCAAACGCGATTAGTTTTGGCACGCTTGGATCATCGGCCTGCAGCAAGCTGCGCAGATGATCGATATCATTGTGCCGGAAAATCCGTTTGGCGCCACCATTGCGGCGCACCCCTTCGATCATCGACGCATGGTTCAACTCGTCAGAATAAATAATCAACCCAGGAAACAACTTTGGCAGTGTGCTCAGCGTCGCATCATTTGCGATATAGGCGCTGGTGAATAACAGCGCGGCTTCTTTGCCGTGCAAATCTGCCAGTTCAGCCTCAAGTTTATTGTGATAGACCGTGGTGCCGGAAATGTTGCGCGTGCCACCAGACCCGGCACCCGTCGCGTCGATTGCGTCGTGCATCGCCTGTAAAACCTCAGGATGCTGCCCCATTCCAAGGTAGTCATTGCCACACCAAACCGTTACTGGTTGCTCGCTGCCGTCAGCCTTGCGCCATACGGCATGCGGAAAATGCCCACGACGACGTTCGATATCGATAAATGTGCGGTACCGACCCTCTTGATGAAGGCGCTCTAGCGCAAGGTCCAGCTGTCCACTAAAATCCACTAAAATACACTCCGTCAACGTTTAATCTGGCTCTGTCAGGGGACTGTAACGACCCGCGCTCACAGTCCATTTTCAACTCTCATATTCATATAGGTCAGGCATTTCAATTTCAACAGGTTACAAATTGCCGCTGCCTGTCTCGCGCCAGAGATTCCACCGTTACATACCGTTGCGCGACCTGCTAGTGTGGAACACGAAACGATAAGGATACGAGATATGACGCTACAAGACGTCTTAACAAAAATTGATCACGATTTACCACAGGCCACCGAACGCCTTTTGACACTCCTTCGCATTCCGTCCATCTCGACTGATCCATCGTATAAAGACGCCTGCGAAACTGCCGCCGACTGGCTAGTGAGCGACCTATTAAGCATGGGAGTGACCGCCGAAAAACGTGCCACTCCGGGGCATCCGATGGTGGTTGGTCACATCGGGCAAGGCGCGCCACATGTGCTGTTTTATGGCCATTACGACGTGCAGCCTGTTGATCCGGTTGAGCTTTGGGACAGCGACCCCTTTGATCCACAGCTGCAAGACACTTCAGGCGGTCGGGTGATCCGCGGTCGCGGGTCCTCCGATGACAAGGGCCAGTTGATGACCTTTATCGAGGCCTGCCGTGCCTGGCAGGCTGTGCATGGCAGCCTGCCGTGCAAGATCACTTTCTTTTTTGAGGGCGAAGAAGAGTCAGGCTCACCGTCGTTGGTGCCGTTCCTACAAAAAAATAAAGCCGAGCTTTCGGCCGATCTGGCATTGATCTGCGACACTGGACTGTTTGAAAGCCGTACTCCGGCAATTGTCACCATGCTGCGAGGAAACCTGTGCGAAGAAATAGTGATCACCGGCGCAAATAAGGACCTGCATTCAGGCATGTTTGGCGGTATCGCGATCAATCCGATTCGCGTGCTATCGCGTATTCTGTCCGGATTGCATGATGATCACGGCCGCATCACCCTTCCGGGCTTTTACGACGGCGTCTCCCCCCTGCCAGAGAGCTTGCGCAGCCAGTGGAAAGGGCTCAATTTTGATCACACAGCCTTTTTAGCCGATGTTGATCTGTCGCATCCGGCAGGCGAGCAAGGGAAAACCCCGCTGGAAATGATCTGGTCCGAACCCACCTGCGAGATCAACGGTATTGAAGGCGGCTACACCGGTTCCGGCTTTAAAACGGTGCTGCCCTCAAACGCCACCGCAAAGATCAGTTTTCGCCTCGTCGGACACCAAAATCCGTTGAAAATCCGCGATGCCTTCCGCGCCTATGTCACCGGCATGCTCCCACCGGACTGTACGGTCAGCTTTGGCGACCACGGGGCCTCGGCCGCGAGCCTTATGGCCACCGACCACCCGGCCTTTGAGGCGGCAAAAGATGCGTTGAACGACGAATGGCCCGACGCCGCAGCCTATGTCGGCTGTGGTGGGTCGATCCCGGTGGCTGGCCATTTCAAAAACGTAACTGAGATGGATTCATTGCTGATCGGATTCGGCAAGGATGATGACCAGATCCATTCACCCAACGAGAAATATGATGTTGAAAGCTTTCACAAAGGCATCCGCAGCTGGGCGCGCATTCTTGCGTCCATAACAGACTGAAAGGCCACAGATGATTTCCGGGTTCTGTTATCACACCCATAGCGCCAACGGCGTTGAGGTTGCCTATTGCATTGGCGGGTCGGGACCACCGCTGCTGTTGCTGCATGGCTTTCCGCAAACCCATATGTTGTGGGCGCAAATTGCCCCCAAACTGGCGCAAAACTTCACCGTAGTCTGCGCCGACCTGCGCGGTTATGGGGCCTCGGCCAAACCACACGGGACCGAAAATTACAGTTTTCGGGCCATGGGCCAAGACCAGCTGTCACTGATGTCAGCGCTGGGTTTTGCACGGTTTCACCTTGCCGGACATGATCGCGGCGGACGGGTGGCCCACCGCATCGCGCTGGACGCGCCTCAGCGTGTCACCAGCCTGACGGTTATGGATATCATTCCAACCCATCACCTGCTGGATGACCTGCACCAAAGCGTTGCCAAAGCCTATTACCATTGGTTTTTCCTCGCCCAACCCGCACCCTTTCCAGAAACTCTGATCACCGCGGACCCCGATTATTTTTACCAATCCTGTCTGTTGGGTTGGGGGGCGGCGACACTGGATCAATTCCCAGCCAACCAGCTTGATGCCTATCGTCGGGCATGGCGCAACCCAGAGGCGATTCGCGGCATGTGCGAAGATTATCGTGCCGCGCTGAGTGATGATTTTGATCTTGATACGACAGATCTGAACCGCATGCTTACCTGTCCGGCGCTGGTGCTGTCAGGGTCAGACGGCATTATGGACCGGATGTTTGATATGCAAGGCGTCTGGGCCCCACGGCTGGCCAATATGCGATATATTGCAGTGCGCGGTGGCCATTTTTTTGTCGATCAAAATCCCGATGAGACTCTGAAACATCTGCAACATTTTTTAAACGATTTACAGTAGGATTGGTTCACAGGTTATTTCAAAGGCTTTTTTACCCAAGCAGGGAGGCGGCTTTGTGAAGACACCGCGGGGGTGCCGAACCGAGCGCAAACCTGCCCTGATTTACGCGCTCACGACTTGTAATAAGACAGTAACAACATAAATCAGGTGCACCAATTTTTGGCGGTTATCGGCGTGTACTATCCAAAAACTTGATTTCGTCTTTCAGTCGGTCAACACCACAGAAAATTCCTGAATTTACCAAAAAGCTTGGGAACCCAAAACCCCAACATCAAGGACATCTTGCGTATTTTCATCATACGCAGCACATGCACCAGCCAAAGCCCCGGGAATGCGGGAAA
>DDEJ01000142.1:50504-52215 GCA_002336405.1 Rhodobacteraceae bacterium UBA1957 | reverse complement strand
GGCATGTTTTGGCTCAGTTTCAATAGCGTTTTTATAGCTGGCAATCGCCGCCCTTGCGTCCCCCTTATCCTGCAGGACATTGCCTTTATTCCTTAAAGCTTCAACATAGTCAGGCTTGATCTTCAGGGTGCTTTTATACTGCGCAATTGCTGTATCCCACGCACCGATTTTTTTTGCAAATTGCCGATATTAAAATAAATACTGGTGTCATCAGGCGTGAGACTAAGTGCCCTTTTAAAGCTGTCGACCGCACCGTCGTAACGACCCAGAGCCGCGCTTGAGGCGCCCTGCAGATTGTACACTGCAGAGGCATCGGGAAATACCTCCAGCAACAGATCTAATTTTGACAGGACCTCTGTAAACTGGCCTTGATGACACAGCGCCATCACCGCTTGCATCTGTTTCGGGGATGGCGTTGATCCCTCTGGGCGCGTCATAACGTCTGTTGATTTCAATCGTTGGTATCCCCGTAGGGCTTTTGAATTTTCTGGAAAACATGCTAAAATGTCTTTGTAAATTTTCTCTGCAGCAGCCAGCTCGGCATTCTCCATCAAGCGTGCCGCCCGGTGCAGGGCTTTATCAACCTCTAAAGGCATTGAAAAACTCCACAACCAAATAAACGTTGACCGAGCTTTTACACAGCAACGCACCAATTTTTTAAAAAGAGACATCGAACAACAAAAATAACGTTTATGAATATGAGCAGTATCGCGAAAAAAGCGCGTCAATCAAGTCTGGGCGTCATGCGCCCTAAAATTCACAAGTCAGTAGGCCAGCACCGACCAACTGGGTCCACACCCACCGCAACGCGGGTGCGGATTTTGCCCTTCACAGCATTGTCTAGTCGACGACAGTCACCTGGCGCATCACGTCCGGCGTGCCAATAACCGCGCCGTTTTGTCCAAGGCCAAGCTTGATTGCATCAACCACATCCATACCATCAGTGACCTTGCCGACAACTGTGTATTTTCCATTCAGGAAATGCCCGGCGTCAAACATGATGAAAAACTGGCTGTTGGCGCTGTCAGGGTTTGAGCTGCGTGCCATCCCTATGATGCCACGTTCATAGGATACGTCCGAAAACTCTGCTTTCAGATCAGGCTTGTCCGAACCGCCCATGCCGGCGCGGCTGATATCTCCGCCTGCTTTGCCGTATTGGACATCGCCAGTTTGCGCCATAAAGCCGTCAATAACCCGATGGAACACCACGTTGTCATAGACGCCATCTGCCGCCAAATCAGAGATCTGCGCCACATGGTTGGGCGCCACATCCTCAAAGAGATCGACAGTGATCACGCCGTTCGCGCCCTCACCTGCAACCTCAATCTGCAACCCAGTTGCCAGAACTGGTGCGGCCAAAACACTGAATATTGCTGCAAGCTTATACATCGGCCGCCACCTTTACTGAAATCATCCGGTCCGGACTGGTAGGGGGTTCCCCGCGCACGATCGCATCAACATGATCCATACCCTTGAGCACACGACCATAAACCGTATACTGACGATTGAGGAAATGATTGTCGCCAAAATTGAAGAAAAACTGGCTATTGGCAGAATTGGGGTTCTGGCTGCGCGCCGCCGCCAATGTGCCGCGGTCATGCGGAATACCGGAAAATTCAGCCATCAAATCTGGCAGGTCTGAGCCCCCAGTGCCCGCCATGCGCAGATTGAAATCATCTTCCATATCGCCGTTTTTCACATCGCCAGTCTG
>DDEJ01000142.1:49949-50086 GCA_002336405.1 Rhodobacteraceae bacterium UBA1957 | reverse complement strand
GGCGCAATATCAAACAACAACTCAACAATGACCGTGCCACCCTTCAACTCGATCAAGATGGTATTTTCCGGATCTTTGATGGCCGCATCAAGTGTGCTGCTGCCTTTGGCTGCTGGTTTCTTGGCTTTGGCCGCTGG